>JBAWEN010000127.1:0-3560 GCA_049591215.1 Methylocystis sp.
GCGTCAGATTCTCGACCCTGGCGCCGGCGATATGGGCGTCGTTTTCCAACGTGCGCGCGACGCGTTCGGCGGCGGCGCGGCCTTGCGCATCGAGATCCTGAAGCTGCGCCTGCAACTCCTTGATGCGAGGGTGACCTGGCAGGAGCGTGCGGGACTCGAGCGCGAGCTGGGCGCGCAGGGTCACGCGCTGCTCCAGCAATCGGCGAATCACCTCGTTATTAGCGACATCGGGAATGTCGCCGATCCGGTTTTGCCGCAGCATGTCGCGCAGCAATCGCGCCTTCGCCTGGGCGTCCGCCTGCGCGGAGCGCGAGAGCGATAGCTGCGTGTTGAGATCGCTCAAGCGCTGCGCGTTGATCGTCGTGTTGTTGGAGCCGACGAGCAGCCCGGACTTCATCCGAAACTGCTCCGCCTCCGCGTCCGCCTCGGCCACGCGGCCGCGCAACTGGGCCACCAGCGCGGCCAATGAATTCGCGGCGCCGCGCGCGTGGTCTCGTTTGGCGTCCTGCTGAAACTCGAGATAGGCCTCGGCCACCGCGTTGGCGCTCTTGGCCGCGAGATCAGGGTTGCGCGAGGTGAACTCTATGGAGAGAACGCGCGTCTTTGTCGGAGACAGGACGTTGAGCTTATCGGCGAAGGTTTCGAGAATGCGATCCTCGGGGGTCGTTTGCGTTGGGTCGCGCGCCAGTCCCAGCATCATCAGCGCGCGCGTCGTCGCGCCAGCGCCATGCGCGAGCGGGTCGAATTCGTCATTGCCCTGCAATTCGAGAATCTTGATGACTCGCCGCGCGAGGTCGCGCGAGGTCAGCAGTTGTATCTGGCTTTGCACCGCCTCGGGGTCGGGCAGGATTTCGGCGACGCGTTCGGTCTTGTCCGCGCGCGGAATGAAGCTTTCCTGATTTTCAAGAAGAACCCGCGCCTCCGCGCTATAGCGCGGCTTGACGACATTCACGAATATCGTGGAACCCGCGAACATCGCAATGGTCGGCCCGATCACCCACCACCGCTTGGCGGATATGGCCCGGGCGATGCGCGCGAGATCTATCTCTCCCGTCACGCTGCTGTCGTCGCCATTCCGCTCGCCCGCGCGCATCGTCGCAACTCCGTTGGTCACCGGCGGAAATTATCCGGTTATGGTTGCCTCCGAGTTAATCGGCGCGCCGCGAGGGTCAGGTTAAGATTTCGGTGAGCCTTTATTAACCACGTGGGCCTAAAAATTCGTGCGAGCCACCGCCGCGTAAGCAATTTGTAAACAGGTTTGGATCGGAAATGACGAAACATTCGGCCCTGCCGCTCAGCATGCTCCTGGCCCTGTTTCTCGCGAGCTGCGCGGCGCCTGGAGACTATCGGCCCGAGCTGCTGGCGGCTCCGCCCATGAACCGCTATACGCTCGCGGCCGGCGACCGGTTGCGGGTCATCGTGTTCGGACAGGACGCCTTGTCGAACTCTTACGCCGTCGACGGCTCGGGCCACATTTCCATGCCGCTCATCGGCCCCGTGCCAGTCTACGGCCGCGACACCGTCGCCGTCGAACGCGAGATCGCCGAACGGCTGCGCGCCGGCTTCGTCCGCGAGCCGCGCGTTTCCGTCGAAGTGGAGGCTTTCAGGCCGTTTTTCGTACTCGGGGAGGTCATAACGGCCGGGCAATTCCCCTATGTCGAAGGGATGACCGTGCGAACCGCGATCGCCATCGCGGGCGGCTTTAACCCGCGAGGCTTTCAAAGCGAAGTGGATATTACGCGCGTGATGGACGGCGTGCCCATCACGGGCCGGGTGCCGTTGGATACATTGGTGCTGCCCGGAGACACGATCACGGTGCGGGAGCGTATTTTCTGACGCGATTTCGCGAAAGTCGCGTCGCTCGCGCCTCGCGCCCGTCGGGGGCGCTCGGTCTGAACAGGAGCCGCGTATCATGTGCGCATTCGCCGTCGGCGCCAGCCCGCCGAGCCAGAGAGACAGCGAGCCCCCGCGCGACTCGCCAACCGATCACGTCGCGCCGTCCCCCCTCGCGGAAGTCGCGAGCCCCGGCGCGCGGAACAAAGCGTATTCGCCGATCGTTCTCGGCGGGCTCGTACGTCTGGTTGAATTTCTGCTCCTCGCCGGGGTCGGTTTCGCGGTGCATGAAGTGCATGTGGCGCCGACATGGGGGCGCGACGTCGTAAATATGATCGTCATCCCCTGCATGTCGCTGCTCGCGGTGATCTCGCTGCAAGCGCTGGGCCTGCACCGTGTGTCGGCGTTGCGCGCGCCCGCGCTGCACGGCCTCAAAATCCTGAGCGGATGGACCCTGGTCTTCGTCGGCGCCCTGGCGTTGCAGTTCTTTTTGAAGCTCGACGGCCAATTCTCGCGCGTCTGGCTCGCCGGCTGGTATGTCTTCGGCCTCGCCGCGCTGATGGCCGAACGCTTCGCGCTCGCCGCCTTCGTGCGCGCGCTGACGCGGCAAGGCAAGCTGGATCGGCGCACCGTGATCGTCGGCGGCGGCCCTTCGGCCGAACCCGTGTTGCGCGCGCTCGCCGCTCAGGACGACGGCGATCTGCGCATTTTGGGCGTGTTCGACGACCGCTCCGACGCGCGCTCGCCCGATGTCGTCGCGGGCTTTCCCAAGCTTGGAAGCATTGACGAACTGGTCGAATTCGCCAGACACACGCGGCTCGATCTCGTCATCTTCACCTTGCCGATTTCGGCGGAGGAGCGCCTGCTGCAAATGTTGCGCAAGCTCTGGGTGCTGCCCGTCGACATCCGGCTCGCCGCGCATTCCAACAAGCTGCGCTTCCGGCCCCGCTCCTATTCCTATATCGGCGACATGCCGGTGATCGACATTTTCGACAAACCGATCGCCGATTGGGATGTGTTCGTCAAAGCCGCCTTCGACAAGATCGTCGGCGCCCTGTGCCTCATCGCGCTGTCGCCGTTGATGCTCGCGGTCGCCATCGCCGTGAAGCTCGACTCGCGCGGACCGGCGCTGTTCAAACAGTCGCGATACGGCTTCAACAACGAGAAAATCGAAGTCTACAAGTTCCGCTCCATGTATGTCGATCAGCTCGACGTGGCGGCCCGGCGCCTCGTCACGAGGAACGATCCGCGCGTGACCCGCGTTGGCCGTTTCATCCGCCGGACCTCGCTCGACGAATTGCCGCAATTGTTCAACGTCGTATTCAAGAGCGATCTGTCCCTGGTCGGGCCGCGCCCGCACGCGATGCACGCCAGAGCGGCGGATCACCTCTACGACGACGTGGTCGACGGCTATTTCGCGCGCCACCGAGTCAAGCCGGGCATAACCGGCTGGGCGCAGGTCAATGGCTGGCGCGGCGAAACCGATACGCCAGAGAAAATTCAAAAGCGGGTCGAATACGACCTTGACTACATAGAGAACTGGTCGCTTCTTCGCGACATCTATATTTTGGCGCTGACCCCTTTCGCCTTGGTGAAGGGACACAACGCTTATTGATCGGCGCCGCTCGGATGCCCCTCGCGAAAATAATGGAGAACGGATTGCGCCGCGAACACGCCCTCATAGTGCTGATCGCCGCCCTGCAAGGCGCGGGCGGCGTAACGCTCGC
>JBAWEN010000128.1:0-2148 GCA_049591215.1 Methylocystis sp.
AGCATGGACAGCGCGACCACGACCGCATAGGCGCAGAGCCAGCGCGCGCCGCCGAGCCAGGCCTGCATGTTGATGAACGGCGCGGCGAACAGCAGCGACATCGAGAGAATCGTCGCTGATATCGCGCAGATGCGCACGGCGAACAGCCGCGCCGTTGTCGCCGGAGAAGTCAGGATCAGCTCGAGGTCCCCTCGCGCGTAAAAGGCGCGCGTCACCGACTCCATCGCTTGCGACAGCATGGCCGAGAAGGCCAGCGCGAGCATGCTGGCGATGACGACGAGTTCCCGCGCGTCGCCCGAGCCAGTCAGACCGGTCGAACGCGATAAAAACACATAGGCGAGACCATGCAGGAACAAGATGAAGGCGAGAAAGCCGAACGCCGCCGCGTGGCCGCGCCGGCGGCCCCCGCGAGTCATCAGCCAACTCCAGTCGCGCCACGCGAGCCGCGTTTCGTGCGACGCGAACCAACGGATGGAGCCGGGCGCGCTCATGCCGCGACCCGGTCTTGCGCGACGAGAGCCAGGAACGTGTCCTCGAGACTGGCGTCGCCGGAACCCGCTCGAACCCGCAACTCATCCAACCGGCCGTCGGCGATGAGTCTCCCTTTGGACATGACGCCGATGCGATCGGCCATGCGCTCGGCGACTTCCAGAATATGGGTCGTCATGATCACCGAGCAGCCGGCGCGGACGCGCTCGCGCAGCACGTCCTTCACCACGCGCGACGAACCGGCGTCGAGGCCGGTGAAGGGTTCATCCAGGATGATCAACCTTGGCTCATGCACGAGCGCGCCGGCGAGCGCCAGCTTTTGACGCATGCCCTTGGAAAATCCCCCGCAACGTTCGTCGGCATGCGGAGCGAGACCAAGCCAGGAGAGCAACTCGCGCGCCCGCGCCTCGGCGAGCTTCGCTTCGACCCCCCACAGCCCGGCCACGAAGTCGAGATACTCGATCGGCGTCAACTGGTCGTAGAGCATCGGCTCGTCCGAAACCCATGCCATGATGCGCTTGGCGCCGATGGGGTCGGCCAGCGCGTCGACGCCAAAGATGGAGATCGATCCGCGGTCGGGCGCGAGGAGGCCGGCGACCATGCGCATGGTGGTCGTCTTGCCCGCGCCATTGGGTCCGAGCAAGGTGTAGAATTCGCCGGCGGGAACGCACAGATCGAGTCCGTCCACCGCCGGGCGCTCGAAAGATTTGGCGAGCGCGCGAATTCTTAGCGCGAGAGGCGAAGATTCATCGTTCATGCCCACCCCGCCGATATGCCGCGCCAACGCGGCGGCGGCTCGATTATTCGTTTGGTGGAAGTCAAAGGACACGCTCTCCGTATATTTTAAGTAAACGCAGCGATCGCTAATCAGCTATTTCCATTGCCGCTTCGCCGTGGGGCGATGAAATTTCCGGTTCGCGTGACTACATGTTTGGCATGGCGAAGTCGCGGAGCGCGGTGCGATGGGTAAGTTTGACGACACAATGTCACCCACCGGCGGGCGGCGCTCGCGGGCTGTCCGGGCGGCGGGCGACGGCCAGAAGCTTCCGAAATCGAGGAAGGAGCGACCGGCGAGCAAGGGCCGCGTTCACAAGGGCAGGACGCGCGCTTGATGGGCGCACATCTTCCGAGCCCCGCCGCGCCGTAAAGGACGCTTTTTATGTCGACTTCGAAAATCATCGCTGCTCTTCTCGGCCCCACGCTCGTCGCGACCGCCGCGATGGTGCTGGCCAATCTCGACGCGATGCCGAGCCTGATCGAGGGCATGGCGCAAAGCCCGATGCTTGTCGTGCTGGCCGGCTACGCCGCCTTCGCGCCCGGCCTCGCTATCGTGTATTTCCATAACCGTTGGACCGGCGGCTGGCCGGTCGTCGTGACGGTCATGGGCTGGCTGTCGTTGGTCATCGGCCTCGTCCGCATGATCTTTCCGATGCAAATCGCCGCGATGGCGTCGAAGCTCGCCCCGGCGCCCGGCGGCGCGCTCATCGCGATCGGGGTCGTCTTCCTGCTGATCGGAGGCTTTTTGTCATTCAAGGCCTATGTGCGTGAGTGATACGGTTTGCGCTTGATCGGCTCGTTCGGATTCAACGCCCCGAGCCCCCATAGGCGCTAGGATAAGAACTGGACAGAGGGAATCGTGATGTGATTCCTACGAGAGAT
>JBAWEN010000129.1:0-4558 GCA_049591215.1 Methylocystis sp.
AACTACGCGCGCATCGTGCCGATGGTGGAATATACGGCGAGGGTGGTGACGCGGGTGGTGGGCGGGGGGTGAGAGGCTTCGAGGCAGGCGCTATTTCAATCGCGTCAAGCCAATGCTGCCGTCGCCCGGCATGACGACCTGTCCATATCCGCTCCACGGCGCGGACACCCCCACGCTGGTCATGTTCGGCGCCTCGCACGCCGCGGGAAACTCTCGTATTTGCGGGCCGCTATTTCCGGCCGCGGCGAAAAATGAAATGTCCTTCAGGTCCGCGATCGTTTTGCAAAGCTCGGCGTTGTCCGCCTCGTCATCCTGGAACCCGAGGCTGAGATTGACAACCTTCGCCTTGTTCTCCGCCGCCCATTTGATGGCCGCGATGACCGCGGAGCGCATCGGCGCTGTTTTGCCGTCCTTTGTGCGCGTAACCTTGGCGATCAGGAATTCGAAGTCCGACTCTTGTTTTTCTGGCTCGACGAGCGCTTGCGCCATCGTGGCGATGATCGCGTCGACGGTCCCGTGGCCGTCGCGGTCGGAGATTCCCTCGCCGCTGAAATCCCGCGTCGCGGCGATCAGCCCCCTCAACTGCGGATGGTCAAGCAGGACGCCCGAATCGATCACGGCGAATCGAATGGCGTTCTTCCCCCGAGGCAATGCGACGTTCGGCACGCCCGCCACGCCGATCCAAACGTCCCGCGAGGGATGGAGATTGACATGACCGCTGCCCGGTCCGTTGAGCAGCTCGCCGAAGTCCCCGGCGAGCGCGGCGGACGACGCCAACGCGCCCGCCGTCAAAATCGCCGCCCGGCGCCAGAATGGGGTCAGCCGCACAATCGCCTCCACAATTATTTCGGCAGTTGCATCGCTGTTTTGAAATCATCGAGCGTGCCCTTGTAAATGCTCGCGTCGACGCCGCTCAGATTGGATTCGTCCGGCGGCTGGGCGCGATCGCTGAACTGCCACACCGGCGCCTGTGCGTGTGGCGGCGCGCTCGGACTGACGGTCAAAAGCGTGCGCTTGCCCGTTTTGTCGTGCTTCAGATACTGGGCGACCCAGAGCTTGGCGTTGAGCTTGGCGAACTGGCCGTCTCGTAGCCGTCCCTTGACCCATTCGTTGGACGTATAGACGAGCGGCTCCCGGCCGGTCAGTTCCTTCACGCGCTTTAGCCACGCGCCGACCCTCGCGACGATTTCGTCTGGCGAGACCGTCGCCCAGCAGTCGGCGTGCACCTGGCCGTCCGAGCACGGGATCGGCTTGCCGCGCTTGTTCACGCGATGATCCCATTCGAGATCGAGGACCGGCGGCAAATCGTCGGGCTGGCGCTTGGCGCCGACCGACGCCAGTTTCCTGTCGAGGTTGGCGACAAAGAACTCGGCTTGATCTTCGCCCGAGCCATCCGCCGACATGAAGTGATAGACGCCTTTGTAGAGTTTTTTCGCCGGCGGAAGCGCGTTTACGCCCTTCATGTAGGACTGCAAACGCGGGTCGGCGCCCGCGCCCTGCGAGGCCTTGGCGTAGACAAATCGAACTCCCGAGTCGAACATGACGGCCCAGTCGACTTCGCAATTGCAGCCGTCGGTATTGTGATGCGAAACATCCACGCCGATGACCGATGGACGCCCGCTCGCCGCGAGCGTTTCCACATCGTCGGGGAATATGAAGTCTCTGTCGAGCGATAGAATCTGCCCGCCGCCGGGGGCTTGCGACAGGATATATTTTGAAAACAACTGCCCGCGAGATAAATCGCTCTCAAGCAACTCTTCGGCATTCGCGCTACACTGAAATGTCAGGGCCGAGAAGATCAAAACCGTAGGCAAAATACGCATGAAATTGTCCTTTGCTTGTGAAAAGCTGAAGAACCGTCATAGTATACAGTATACACCCGGCGCGGCGTTTGGCAACGTGTGATATCGGGTTATTCCAATTTATTATGTTGCGTCGCATTGCGCTACGAAAGCAAGTCGCGGGACCTGAAAAAGTTCGACTATTCCAACCGGGCCGCGTGTCTGGTTTGCGCCATGAGATCGCGCCGCGCCAAGGAATATCGCAAGGTCTCGCGTTTGGAGAGCGAGGCGGTGCTGGACCGCATGGCGGAGCCGTTGACAACGCGACCCGAGATTCTCGACACGCGCCGCGAGGTCGTCGAGCATCCCTTCGGCGGCGTCAAGCAATGGATGAAGCAGGGCGCGTTCCTGATGCGCGGCCTCGACAAGGCGCGGGCCGAGTTCAGCCTGACGGCGCTCGTCTACAACATGCGAAGGGCCATCAATATTCTTGGCGTGGAGGAATTTTGGCGTGGAGGAATTGATGAGGGCCGCGCGGGCCTGAGGGAGCCCGTTTGTCCGCCTATGGGAGCCGAAATGGCGCTTCAGCTCGGCTCGGTTGAGTTTTGCACGTCTGGTGGGATGTCGGCTTACCTAGAGCGACTCACTGGAAGCGTCGGGGGCGTCCTCGCGGTAAAAATACGTGACCATTAGAACGAGCATCGCCACGGTCGCGAACACCCCAGCGAGAGCGCCGATCCACATGCCGGAAGTTTCGCCTATCACGTTGCTGACGTCGTGGCCCGCCAATCCTCCCATAAGGGAAACGACCAGTATATTGACGAGGACGACGCGAGGAAACTTGTCTGCCCCCATATCTGGAACCGTTCCTTCTGGAAGGAACCGTTCCGCGAGCAAGCGTGCTTGCCAAGCGGCGACGACCGCGATCAGCCCCGAAACCAAGCCTACGGTCACTCCGTTATTCGAGAAGCGTTCCACTACTAAACCCGCAACGGCCCCGATGCATATTCCCACTCCCAAAAGGAGCAGGACATAGATCGAGGTGAGACCTCGGCTTCGATCATCAAACATTGGATGCATCCCCCATTTGAGAAACTGTAAATCGTTAATTGGGGTGAAAGGGCAAGAATTCAACTTTGCGTCTACGCCACAACGCGGCGTTTCCCGCGCGCATGCCCGGCGCCGCGCGGAACCTGAAACGAAGGCGCGTCGTTCTTTTTTGAGGGTCGAAAAGCGCGGTTTAGCCCGTTTTTCTCGGCGATTCCGCATGGTGCGATTTTTCTTGAATTTCGCGACAAAAATCCCGTCCCGACAGCGTATTTTCATATCCAAGAGGATCGGCGAGAATGGTCGCGAACCGCCGCCCTCTCGCGAATTGGAGCCAACCGCTCGAAGCCGACATGGCGGCTCCAATGGGCCGCCGGCGGATTCGCGCTCCACGGCGGCATATACGAAAGATCGAAGTGTTGAAGGATTCTTGAGCCTCGCCGATCGCTACCTCCACCCGAATCCGCCGCCCAGGCCGCCGCTGCCGCCGGCCATGCCGCCGCTGCCGCCGCCGCGCTGCTGCGGCGTCTGGGTCTGGGTCTGGGTGGGCGTGTTGGCGGCGCGGATGTCGTCGTTGGTCACGCGGCAGGTGCGTCTTCTATCGAAGCGGGCGAAGAACGGGCTCTCGAATTCGATGAATTCCTTTTGCGTGACGCGGCCCTTGCCGGTCATGTCGAAGTAATCGAAGGTGGCCATCTGAAACACCGGGCTCGCCTTCTTGATGATCTCGAAATCCTTGGCCTCGATATAGCCGCGATGGCGCGAGTCGCCGAGCCGATACATGCGCGTCACATAGGCCCGCCATTGGGCGCAGGTGTAAACGCCGCCCTGGCCGCCCCATTCGCTCGCCGTTGCCAGCAGCGGTTCGTCGGCTTGCTGCGCGAAAACCTTTGGCGCGAAAGCGGCGGCGGAACAGAGACCCGCGATCGCGGCGAATGCGAGGGCGCGTGCGCGCATGGGCTTCTCCTGGACAAGAAAACGCCCGACCGTATCAACGATCGGGCGCTCCTGCCAGCCTAAAAGCTAGTGATGATGATGGTGGTGGTGATGGTGATGATGATGGTGGGGATGGCCGGTGTAATGCGCTTCGGCCGCGACAGGCGCAAAAGCAACCGCGGCGGCCAGCGCCAGCGCGGCGATGATTCTGTTTAACATCGTGTCTCTCCTCAACTATTAGTATTATCAGCGCATTATCAGCGCGCGGGGAGGCTGGAGCCCAAGCTGGGCAATTTCAAGGCGACTGTTCGCGCCGGCCGCGCCCGGCTCGCGATGCAATGGGAATTAACGCGGCCTCGCGCGAAGTCCAGTGCCTCCCCGCGGAGACCGCCAAGCCTGGGCGGCGGGCGGGAATTTATGCTTTTTTGCGCTTTTCGCGCTTGACGGCCGCGGGCTCGAGTGGTATAAAAATCACATCGTCAAGAGTTGCGCCCGGGGCCGCGTTGGTTGCCGGGCGTTTTCATTGAACGCATCCCCCAACCGACGCCGATCCCCATGCCGCGACGCCCGCCCGCCGCCATCTCGCGACCGCGCGCGGCGCGACGTGGCCATTCTCGATTGGCGGCTGGAAGGCCGCTCGCTCGAGGACATCGCGCGCGATCTGCCCGCCGCGGGCTTCGAGCCGCTGTCGCAGTCGCAACTGCGGCGTCTGCTGCGGAGCGCGCGCGAGGCGGCCAAGGCCCGCCCGCAAGAGGAGGCGCGCCGGCTCGATCTGCTGCGGCTCGATCAATTGC
>JBAWEN010000130.1:0-13827 GCA_049591215.1 Methylocystis sp.
TTGAGATTCTCCACCTCGAGCGCGCCAGCGGCAAGCTTGTCGGCGTCATCGTGCAGTTTGGCGGCCAGACGCCGCTCAAACTCGCGCATGGATTGGCGCAGGCGGGCGTGCCCATTCTCGGCACGCCGGTGGACTCGATCGACCTCGCCGAGGACCGCGACCGCTTCAAGCGCCTGCTCGACAAGCTTGGCTTGAAACAGCCCAAGAACGGCATCGCCTATTCGGTCGAGCAGTCGCGCATCATCGCCGGCGAACTCGGCCTGCCGCTGGTGGTGCGCCCTTCCTATGTGCTGGGCGGCCGCGCCATGGCGATCATTCGCGACGTGGGCGCGCTCGACGATTATCTCCTGGGCGTGCTGCCCTCGCTGGTGCCCTCCGAGATCAAGACGCGATACCCCAACGACAAGACCGGCCAGATCAACATGGTCCTTGGCAAAAATCCGCTGCTGTTCGACCGCTATCTGACCGATGCGATCGAAATCGACGTGGATTGTCTTTCGGACGGCGAGAACGCCGCCATCGCCGGCATCATGGAGCATATCGAGGAGGCGGGGATTCACTCCGGCGATTCGGCCTGCTCGCTGCCGCCGCGCTCGCTGTCGAAGGCGACGCTCGACGCGCTGGAGCGGCAGACCAAGAACCTCGCCAAGGCGCTCGGCGTGATCGGCCTGATGAACGTGCAATATGCGCTCAAGGACGGCGAGATATACGTGCTGGAGGTCAATCCGCGGGCGTCGCGCACCGTGCCCTTCGTGGCCAAGGTCATCGGCAAGCCCATCGCCAAGATCGCCGCGCGCGTCATGGCCGGCGAACCGCTCGCGTCCTTCGACCCGTTCAGCGGCGAACTCGATCACGTGGGCGTCAAGGAATCGGTGTTTCCATTCGCGCGCTTCCCCGGCGTCGACACCGTGTTGGGTCCGGAAATGCGTTCGACCGGCGAAGTCATCGGTCTCGATCGCTCTTTCGCGGCGGCGTTCGCCAAGAGCCAGCTCGGCGCGGGCGCGCGAGCGCCCAAGGGCGGCAATGTGTTCGTCTCGGTGCGCGACGCCGATAAGGAGCGGGTGGTCGAAACAATTCGGCTGCTGACGTCGCTCGGCTTTCACGCGCAGGCGACGGGCGGCACCGCGCGCTTTTTGACCGAGCGCGGCATTCCGACGCAAAAAATCAACAAGGTGTCGGAAGGGCGTCCGCATATCGTGGACGCGATCAAGAACGGGTCGATCCAACTGGTGTTCAACACCACCGAGGGGGCGCAGGCCCTGGCCGACTCGCGTTCCTTGCGTCAGGCGGCGCTCTTGCATAAGGTTCCCTACTACACGACCCTCGCGGGGGCGTTGGCCGCCGCCGAAGGGATCAAAGCCTACATGTCGGGAGACCTCGAAGTTCGCGCCCTCCAGGACTATTTCGCGTGACCGGGAGAGCGCAAAACCGTTGATTTTCGTAGCGGAGGCGACTTCCGGATCTTGCCCTCGCCGCTCTTTGGCGAGGCCTTCGCCCTGTCGGCGCGTTCGCTGAAAATCCGCCGCCCAGCGGCTTACCCCTTAAGTTCGTCGTGATTCGCCCTCCGCCCGGCGCCTTGGCCCGACGGAGAACTAAAAAACTTTCTCCCGGCATGGATTGGACGGGACTTTAGGAACGAAAGAGCAGGAACGATGGTCGAGAAGGTGCCCATGACCGTCGGCGGCCACGCCGCCCTCACAGAGGAGTTGCGTCGCCGCCAGCAGGAGGAGCGTCCGCGCATCATCCAGATGATTTCGGAGGCGCGCGCCCATGGCGATCTTTCGGAAAACGCCGAATATCACGCGGCCAAGGAGTCGCAGTCGCTGAACGAGGGACGCGTCGCCGAACTCGAGGACAAGCTGTCGCGCGCCGAGGTGATCGATGTGTCGAAGCTTTCCGGCTCCACCGTCAAATTCGGCGCGACCGTCACCGTCGTCGACGAGGACACGGAGGAGGAGAGACGCTACCAGATCGTCGGCGAGGCCGAGGCCGACGTGAAGAGCGGGCGCGTCTCCATCACTTCGCCCATCGCTCGCGCGATGATCGGAAAAAAGGCCGGCGACACCGTTGAGGTGAAGACGCCCGGCGGCGGCAAAAGCTACGAGATTTTGACGGTCGCCTTCGTATGACGCGAACGTGGGGCCGGTCGCCGGCGATGAGCCGAAGGCCGAGCCCGCGACTTCGCTCATCCCTCGTCGCTCAACCCTCCTCGCGGCGGGCGTCGATCTGACGATAGGAGAAGGTGAAAGCGCTGTCGAGATCGAGAGCGGCATAGAGAATCGGCTCCGCCGTCAGGAACGGGCGCCAATATTCGCTATAGCCGCGCGCCCCTTCGAGGCCCGGGCGCTGGAACCGCTGTTCGCCGGGCTGATGCGGGTCGATATTGGGGTTCTGGAAGCGCTTGACGAAGCCATAGGCCGACGTCACCGTGAAACGTATCGAGACGCCGGCGAGATCGAGCGCGCGCAGGGCGTCCATCCACGGCGCGGCGCGCAGGGATTTGCGCACCACGTAAAGCGCCACCGCCGGATCGCAAGCATAGGTGAAGGCGCTGGGCCCGAGGCCGATGAACAGCCGCTCATATTGCGAGAAAGCGACGACGAGCCGCCGCAGTTTCTTGTCCTTGCTCTGCGCCAGACGGTCAATCAGCCGCGCCAGCGTCGCGATCCAGCCGCTGTCCTCCAGCCGCACCATCGGCAGCACGAAAACAATGGCCTGAGCGCCGAGCATCTGGCCGGCGAACTTATCCTTCACGTCGTTCAATATGGCGACCCGCGCGCCCTCGGGCGGCACGGCGAGTTCGCCGGCGGCGTCGACGATCTCGAGCAGCCAGGGCGCGCGCTCGACCACCGCCGGCGGCGCGACGCCGTTGAGCGTGAGGCGGAAATAATATTCGTAGGTGTCCAGCGTGTCCGTGGCGACGCCGCCCTCGACGAAATCGCGCCGAAGCTTTTCGTAATCGCCGTTCGGCCCCTCGAAGATATTTTGCGACGCCGCCCCCTCGGCCATCGCCTCCGCGTGACTGATCGCCTGCAGCGTCGGACGCAGCGGAAGGGGATAGCCGAAAGCGCGTTGCGCGACGCAATCGGCGAGCGAGGCGAGCAAGGACGATTTGCCTCCCTTCCTCGGTCCCACGAGACAAATCGTCAGCTTCTCTGTCATCTGGCCCCACGCTGCCCGGCGCTTGTCGCGCCCCCGCGGTCAGGATACAGGCCCGGCGCTCCGGGGGAAAGGTGACGCCGCCGGCGCGGCGTGCTAATCGCCCGACATGCTCGAAGGTCTGCCACCCAATAACGCCAGCCATGTGCTGCGTCTTGTTTGCGACGAACGGCGCGCGCGCGCCATCGTGGACGTCATTGTCGAAACATTCGACCCCGCCGAAACAGCGGCCTGCGCCTTCGAGGAGGCGGACGGAACGAGTTGGGCCGTCGAGGTCTTTTTCGGGGAGCCGCCGGACGAGGCGGGCGTGCGCGCGCTGATCGAGGCCGCCGCGGACCCGGAAGCCGCCAGCGCCGCGGAGTTTTCGCAAATCGCCCAGCGGGACTGGGTCGCGAGCGCGTTGACGGGGCTGAAGCCGGTCCGCGCCGGGCGCGTGCTGGTGCATGGCGCGCATGACCGAAACAGGTTGCGCGGCAATGACGTCGGCATCGAGATCGAGGCCGCGCTGGCTTTCGGCACGGGACATCACGGCACGACCCTTGGCTGCCTGTTGGCGCTGGACCGCGTGCTGAAACGCCGGCGCCCGGCCCGCGTGCTCGATGTGGGCACTGGCACCGGCGTCCTGGCCATCGCCAGCGCGAAGCTGCTGCATCGCCCGGTCGCCTGCGGCGACATAGACCCGATCGCCGTCGAAACAGCCGGCGCCAATGCGCGGGCGAATGGCGTCGGCGCCCTGGTGCGTCCGGTGGTCGCGACGGGTTTGCGCAATGGCGCCTTGCGCAAGGGGCGCGCCGATTTGATCTTCGCCAATATCTTGGCCAAGCCCCTGCGACTGCTCGCGCCAAGCCTGGCCCGCGCGGCGGCGGCGGGGGCCGAACTCGTGCTCTCCGGACTGTTGGCGCGTGATGTGCCGGGGATTCTCGCCGCTTACAGGGCGCAGGGCTATGCGCTGCGCGAGCGGCGCGACATCGACGGCTGGGCGACCCTGACGCTCAAGCGCGGCGGCGGCCCGCGCCCGTTAATGCCGGTTCACGCAACGGCGGCGCGAGCGAGGTGATCGAAAGCGCATGTTCTTTACCGTATCGAAGATTTTTGAGTTTATCGGCTCGCCCTCGCATCTGGCGCTGATGCTCCTCGCGCTCGGCGCGGGGCTCGCCTATACGCGCTATTTTAAAGCGGGTCGGGGGCTGACGACCCTGGCCGCGGCGCTGTTGCTGCTGATGGCCTTTGGGCCGGTGGGCCACATGCTGACGGTTCCGCTGGAGACGCGATTCGCGGCGCTGCCGGACGCCGCCGCCGCGCCCGACGGAATCGTCGTGCTTGGCGGCTCGGTCGACGAGGCGCTCAGCGCCCAATATGGCCGCGCGAGTTTCAACCAAGCCGCCGAGCGTTTGATCGCGCCGATCGAATTGCTGCGGCGCTATCCCAAGGCGCGGCTGGTGTTCACTGGCGGTTCGGCCGCGCTGCGCCCTACGACCGCGACCGAGGCGTCGGCGGTGCGGCGGTTTTGGCGGGCCGTGGGGCTCGATCAGGGCGATGTCGTCTACGAGGACCGATCCCGCAACACATTCGAAAACGCGCTGTTCACCCGCGACCAGGTGAAGCCGAGGGAGGGCGAGCGCTGGCTGCTCGTCACCTCGGCGATGCACATGCCGCGCGCCGTCGGCGTTTTTCGCAAGGTCGGCTTTCCCGTGATCGCATATCCCGTCGATTTTCGCACCAATGGCGAGTTCTGGCGCGCGGGCGTTCCAGGCGACACCGGGTCGGCCGTCTCAATGGTCGAAAACGCCATGCACGAATGGCTTGGCCTTATCGCCTATCGCCTGACTGGGAAGACGGACGCGTTGTTTCCGGCGCCCTAAGGCGCTCCCGAAACATGATTTCAGTCTGGCCGACCCTGCGGCTTTCGACCGCGCGACGAACCCGACGCTTCAAGGCCGCGCGGACCTTGGCCGCCGCCGGGCGGCCAAGCGCCATGCTTCATTTCGAGAAACATCGCGATCGCCTGGGCGCGATTGCGCACTTCGAGCTTTTCGAACAAATTGCGCAAATGGAATTTGATCGTGTTGATCGACACGCCGAATTCCTTGGCGAGTTGATTATTGGTCTGGCCCGAACCGAGAGCCGACAGCAGGCTGCGCTCCCGCAGCGTCAGATTTTCCAGCGGGTCGGCGCGCATCTTGCGGATGTCGACGAAGGGAAAGACCATGTCGCCCGCCGCGACGGCGGACAGCACATCGAGCAGGCGCTCCGGCGGCGCGCGTTTGCTGACGAAGCCGGCTCCGCCCAATTGCAGCGTCTCGGCTGGCGCGGCCGGATCGTTGGTGCCGCTGTAGACGACGATCTTGGGCGCCGAGGCCTGCCGCGACAGCGCGCGCAGGACGTCGCGCGCGTGCAGCGTCGGCAACTGCCAGCCGATCACCGCCAGTGTGAAACGAGGCGCGCGCGCCGCGTCCAGAAATTCCTCGCCGTCGGTCACCTTGAGAACCAGATTGAAGCGGCGGTCGTCGGTCAGCAATTTGTCGAGCCCAGCGAGGATCAAAGGGCTTTTGTCGCACACCGCCACGTCGATCGCCGGGACATTCGCGCTCTGCGGCTTCGCGGTGAAGGCGGCGCCCTGGGCGCGCGCGTGCGGCTGCCGATCGCCTTCCGCGCGAGGCGTGGGAGTCTCGCCCGCCTCGGCGACCTCATGTTTTTCTCCGGATCTGGTCGACGAGTTGGGGGGCATGGCGATCTCCAATGCGGGGCCGTGACGACCGCCCTCGCCCAAAAAGCTTGGCTTGGCTATTGATTGGACGGCGCGGGCAGCGAGCGGCCCCCACCCGTTTTGGCGGTTTGCTGTTCTAAACCGAGGTTAGAATCCAGAAAATACCATATAGATGTTTTTCATGGATGAAAAGTGCTCCCATCCAAAAGGGCGGCGCCGGCATGGCTCCTTGGCGCGAGCGCGACATGCTTCGCCAAGAGCGCCGCAAACGCACAAAAAGAAAACGCGGCGGATCGGCATTTCGCCAATCCGCCGCGTTTGCATTATTACGCGTGTCGCGTCGCTCAGTCGGAGAAAACCCAACGAGCGGCGAAATAGGCGGCCGCGCCCAACACGATGATGGCGACCATGCCAACCGGGGTCGCAGCGTAGCTTGTCAACTCGAGAATCGCGCCCATAACTTCCTCCTTCAGTCACACCTTGCGCCGGGCCTGGACAGTTGCCGACATTTTCAACACATCACTCTTCAAGAGCGACATCCCGTCTTAACGATCTGCGGTTAAGTGGATCGCATTAATTTAAGTTCCCACCGCGTCGCTGCCCGACGTGGGTCGTCCCTTGAAGAGACAGGAACGCTCCTGCACACTCGCCCTTGGCTCCGATCCTATTGGAATGAACCATATTATTCCACAGCTCATGTCTGCGGTTCCGGTTTGCAGTTATTTACGGAATTATTGTACCGGCTGTGCATTGTCAAGCGACTCAAAATAGCGGGCCGGCCACGGCTTCACAAGGTTTCGGTGCAGTTTACGCTTGCTGTTGCATGAGACGTAGCATTATTCTCCGCGCGCCCCGCGCCGGTGGTTTCGGCATAATGGAGAATAAGCGTCAATGAGTCGCATGCCGTCAAAGAAATTTCTATTCGCGGCGATCTTGGCGACCGCGGGCTTGGCTGCGTTCGTCGCCACGCGTCGCACGCCCGCTTGTAGCGGCGACGGCAAGATCATGTCCACGCAAACCGAGTGCGTGAGTTGGGGGTTCGACGCCGCGACATGCAAGACCGTCGTCGAGAAGGCGCGCGCGGCCGCCGTGCGCGCGACGCCGCGGCTGAGCGATTCAATTCAGTGCGAAACGCAATTCACCGATTGTTTCGAAGCGCCGGACGGCGGCTTCCATCCAAAGCCGTCGTTCTGCCTGCGCGCTTCCGCGAAGGAAGCGCCGGAGCCGTTCGAGATGCGCTATCTGCAATATGAATCGGACCGCATGAGCCGCAAGAAAACACGCGAGGTTCCCTTCAACTGACGGCCCGCGCGCCTCGCTATTGACCGGCGGAGGAAGCCTGGCGCCGCGCGATGTTGAATTCAACGGCTTCGATCGACAAATTGCCCGCCGACGTCTTGATGTCTATGCGCAGCGGCGCGACGACATGAGCGTCGGCGAGCGGCGCGAGCCACACGCTCATTTCCTGATTTTCGGCCATGTATTTGGTCACGGAGCTGTCCGGGCGGTGGCCGGCGATCGGCGTGTAGTGCGCCGCGCAGACCGACACCGGCCCGTCGAATCCCTTGGCTTTCGCTGTTCTGGTTTCGACATATCTAAGCTGCACGTCGAAACGCGTCACGCCGTCGAACACGCGAATCGTGCGGTTGCAGGCGGTCGGGCCGACCAACTCTTGTCCGGGCGGCACGCTCATGATCAACGCGCTCACGGGATCGATGATGTGCTGCTTGTGCTCCGCGTTCACCGGCAGGCGTTGCGCGGCGTCCCACGGCTCGGGCTTCACCTCGAGAAGGCGCACGGCGTTGCCGCCGAGCGACATGCGAACCGTCCGCGTCTCGTATGAATTGGCGAGCGTATTGGCGAAACTGGCTGGCGAGGGTCCCTCGGGATTGATTTTGCCGGTGGCCGTGGCCGCGCCTTTCGTATTGTTGACGAGATTGGCGAGGCCCGTCGTTTTCATGGCGATGTCGAGGCGGTAATTCTGCGGCTCGATCACGCCGGACGCATATGCGCTGCCGATTGAGAGGCCAAGCAGACTAAGCGAGTAATGCGCCTTCAGCGTCTCCGCCGCCGCGGGGACGGTCGTCAGCGCGGCGAGCGCGCCGCACACCGCCGCGAGACGCGAGACGCGCCGGAGCGAAGGGGAAGGGGGGCGTTTGAAATCGGTCATATCGGCTCGAATCAAATTCGCGTCCAGTCGAGAGTTCGCGGCCTAGCACGTTCGCGGCCTTCGCGCCACGCCGGCTCGCGCGGCTTGTCGACGGTCCCGGATCGATCGGGCAGGATCAACGCGATCATGCCGACTCTTGCGACCGTCCGTCCGCATAGATGCGCCAGCTGCGCAAACCCGCTTTGGCGACGACGACGCGCCCCTCCTTCGCCAGACTGACGAGGTGCCTGAATATCAGAGGATTGCGCCAGGAAAACGGCTTTTCCGGGTCGCAAACGGCGTGATATTCGTCGCTGTCGGGATCGTCCATCAACAGCGTGCCCACGCGGTCCGGCCGGAACTGGACCGAGAGGCCCCGATCCTCCTTCCAGTCGCAATGATAGTCGCGGCAAACCTGCGGCCGCGTCGCATAAACCGAGCAGCCGCCCGATCGCGCGCAATGTTCGCACAGATCGCCCGCGGTCTTCTTCAACTCCTCGATTTCCAGCACCTTGCAACAGAAGGAGCAGGGACCGCAGGCCTTGCCGGGAATTTCTAGCATCGGGCTCCTGAAGATCGGCTGTTGGCTTCGACAGATGGAAGCGAATCTGCTTATTGTGCCGACAACCCGCCAGGAAGCAATACCGCGTCGCCGGCCGCGGCCAAAATCCAAGGCGCGCGCGGGCAAGGATACGAAGCGGGTTCCAAGGGGAGCTTCATGCCGCATCAGATCATCGATCCCGAAAAATTATTCGTCTCGACGCAATGGCTCGCCGACCATCTCGACGCGCCCGATCTCGTCGTGTTCGACGCCTCCTGGCATATGCCGGCGGCCGGGCGCGACGCCCGCGCGGAATATCTTTCCGGCCATATTCCCGGCGCGGTGTTTTTCGATATCGACGCGATAGCCGACGCCAAGACCGACCTGCCGCACATGCTGCCGGACCCGATCGCTTTTTCCGCCGCGATGCGCGCTCTTGGTCTCGGCGACGGGATGCGCGCGGTCATCTACGACAGCCTGGGGCTGTTTTCGGCGCCGAGGCTGTGGTGGACGCTGAGCGCCTTCGGGTTCGTCGACGCGGCGATTCTCGAAGGTGGGTTGCCGCGATGGATCGCGGAGGGGCGCAAGCTCCAGCAGCGCGAGACGCCGCGCCCAAAGGTCCATTTCACGGCGAGGCTCGATCACACGCTCGTCGCCGACGCCCGCGACGTGAAGAAGGCGCTGGAGAGCAAATCGGCGCAAGTCGCCGACGCCCGCTCGGCGGAGCGGTTCAAGGGCCACGCGCCCGAGCCCCGACCGGGCTTGCGCTCGGGGCATATGCCCGGCGCCGTGAACCTGCCCTGGGGCCAGCTTATCGACGATGGAAGGTTGAAGGACGCCGCCGCGCTGGAGAACGAGTTTCGCGCCGCCGGGCTCGACCCGGAACGCCCTGTCATCGCCAGTTGCGGCTCGGGACTCAGCGCGGCGATTATCAGTCTGGCGCTGGCGGCCAGCGGCCATGGCGCGGCGGCCGTTTACGACGGCTCCTGGTCGGAATGGGGCGCGCGCGAGGATCTTCCGGCGGTCGTCGACCCGCGCTGACGCGCGAAGGCCGCGCTTGGCATGCGCGCTGCATGGGGCTGGCGCGCGTTCGCGGGGATTAGCGTCTCCGCGGCGGCGCGACATTCACGCATCAACGCGACCGGAGGTCGAAACATATGGCGAAATACAAGCTCGAGTACATTTGGCTCGATGGTTATAAACCAGTGCCAAACCTTCGCGGCAAGACGCAAATCAAGGAATACAGCGACTTTCCGACGCTTGAGCAGCTGCCGCTTTGGGGCTTCGACGGCAGCTCCACCCAGCAGGCCGAGGGGCGCAACTCGGATTGCGTGCTGAAGCCGGTCGCCGTTTATCCTGATTCCACGCGCAAGAACGGCGTCCTCGTTTTGTGCGAAGTGATGATGCCGGACGGCGTCACCCCGCATCCTTCCAACGGGCGCGCCACCATTCTCGACGATCCCGGCGTCTGGTTCGGCTTCGAGCAGGAGTATTTCTTTTTTCAGGACGGACGTCCGCTCGGCTTCCCCGACCATGGTTTTCCCGCGCCGCAGGGGCCCTATTACACGGGCGTCGGCTACAAGAATGTCGGCGACGTCGCGCGCCAGATCGTCGAGGAGCATCTCGATCTGTGCATCGACGCCGGCATCAATCATGAGGGCATTAACGCCGAGGTGGCCAAGGGCCAGTGGGAGTTCCAGATTTTCGGCAAGGGCTCGAAAAAGGCCGCCGACGAAATGTGGACAGCCCGCTACATTCTTCAGCGTCTTGGTGAAAAATACGGCGTCGACATCGAATATCACTGCAAGCCGCTCGGCGACACGGACTGGAATGGCTCCGGGATGCACGCCAATTTCTCCACCACCCATCTGCGGGAAAAGGGCGGCAAGGAATATTTCGAGCAGTTGATGGCGGCGTTCGACAAAGCCAAGGCGGACCACATCGCCGTCTATGGTCCGGACAACCACATGCGCCTCACGGGCCTGCACGAAACGGCGTCGATCGACACTTTCTCATACGGCGTCGCGGACCGCGGCGCGTCGATCCGCGTGCCCCACAGCTTCGTCAACAGCGGCTATAAAGGCTATCTGGAAGACCGCCGTCCCAATTCTCAAGGCGACCCCTACCAGATCGCCTCGCAGATCTTGAAGACGATCTCGACCGTGCCGACGGCTTGATTTCGTAACCGGCCATTCAGGGCTTTCGCAAGGCCCGCGCGCCAATTCACGGCGCGCGGGCTTTTTTCGTTCGAGGACGGATGCGCCGCGGCGTCCAGCGGCGCGGGGCGAACCCGCGACAATATGATGCAAAAACGTCCCGCTTTTCCGGCGCCGAGCCTAATTGTTGGGCAAAATTTTACCCGTGGCGCAAATTTCCGCCAAATGCTATGAGCCCAGCGGTTCCTTGAACACCGAGGCGTCTCGGCGCTGGGGAACCGAGACGCGGCGGCGGGGAAAAGGTGAATGAAAAAAATCGAGGCGATCATTAAGCCGTTCAAACTCGACGAGGTGAAGGAGGCTCTGCAGGCGGCTGGACTGCAAGGCATTACCGTCACCGAGGCGAAAGGTTTTGGTCGCCAGAAGGGTCATACGGAGCTCTATCGCGGCGCCGAATATGTCGTCGATTTCCTTCCCAAGGTGAAAATCGAGATCGTCCTCGCGGACGACGCCGTGGAGCGCGCCGTGGAGGCGATTCGCAAGGCCGCGCAGACGGGGCGCATAGGAGACGGCAAGATCTTCGTCTCCAATGTGGAGGGCGCGATCAGAATCCGCACCGGCGAGACCGGCGCGGACGCCATCTGACCAGCCACGCCGGCAAAAAAGACCACCACGCCTTCGACCGAGGCCAGTCTCGTTTAATAGCAAATCAACAAGGGGCTCTAGGAAATGACCACGGCGAACGACGTTATCAAGAAGATCAAGGACAACGACATTAAGTATGTCGACTTTCGCTTTACCGATCCGCGCGGTAAGTGGCAGCATGTCACCTTCGACGTGTCGATCGTCGACGCCGAGGCGCTGGTCGAGGGCCTCGCTTTCGACGGCTCCTCGATCGCCGGCTGGAAGGCCATCAACGAATCCGACATGTTGCTGATCCCCGATCTCGCGACCGCGACGCTCGACCCGTTTTTCGCGGCGTCCACGCTGGTGCTCGTTTGCGACGTCGTCGAGCCGACCACGGGCGCGCGCTATAACCGCGATCCGCGCGGCATCGCCCGGAAGGCCGAGGAGTATTTGAAGTCGACCGGCGTCGGCGACACCGCCTTCTTTGGTCCGGAAGCCGAATTCTTCGTGTTCGACGACGTGCGCTTCTCGGCCGACCCTTACAACACCGGCTTCTCCGTCGACAGCTCGGAGCTTCCCAGCAATTCCTCGACGGCCTATGAGGGCGGCAACCTCGGCCACCGCGTGCGCACCAAGGGCGGTTATTTCCCGGTGCCGCCGGTCGACTCCGCTCAGGACATGCGCGGCGAGATGCTGGCCGCGATGGCCGCGATGGGCGTCCAGGTCGAAAAGCACCATCACGAGGTCGCCTCGGCCCAGCACGAACTCGGTCTGAAGTTCGCGACTCTGGTCACCGTCGCCGACCATCTGCAAATCTATAAATACGCCATCCATCAGGTCGCCAATTCCTACGGCAAGACGGCGACCTTCATGCCCAAGCCCGTCTATGGCGACAATGGCTCCGGCATGCATGTGCATCAGTCGATCTGGAAGGCCGGCCAGCCGGTGTTCGCGGGCGACAAATACGCCGGCCTTAGCCAGGAGTGCCTTTGGTATATCGGTGGCGTCATCAAGCACGCCAAGGCTCTCAACGCGTTCACCAACCCGTCGACCAACTCCTATAAGCGTCTGGTCCCGGGCTTCGAGGCGCCGGTGATGCTGGCCTATTCCTCGCGCAACCGTTCGGCCTCCTGCCGCATTCCCTACGTGACCAGCCCGAAGGCGAAGCGCGTCGAGGTTCGCTTCCCCGATCCGACGGCCAATCCCTATCTCGCCTTCTCCGCCATGCTGATGGCCGGCCTCGACGGCATCGCGAACAAGATCGATCCGGGCGCGGCCGCCGACAAGGATCTCTATGATCTCCCGCCGGCCGAACTGAAGGCGATCCCGACCGTCTGCGGCAGCTTGCGCGAAGCGCTCGACAGCCTGAAGGCCGATCACGCCTTCCTCACGGCGGGCGGCGTGTTCAGCCAGGACTTCATCGATTCCTATATCGACCTGAAGTATCAGGACGTCTATCGCTTCGAACAGACGCCGCATCCGGTCGAATACGATATGTATTACAGCTACTGATAAACGAGCGCCTGATTTCGCCGAAAGTTGGGTGGAATCAGGCGCTTGTCAAACCCCAACTTGGGGTTGGATTGGGGGTATGACCAAGAAAGGCGTCCCCTTTGTCGAGAAAGTTGGCGGCTCCGACAACTGGCGCCGCCGGCCCGACGTTCCGGCGGACGTGCAAGCCGCGCTCGGCGAGAAGCGTTGGAGCAAATCGCTTAAGACGGCGGAGTTGAGAGAGGCGGCGCGTCAGGCGCGGCTGCTGGCGACGCAACAGGCTTATGCGAATCCGCGGTGCGCGCAAGAAAGCACATCCCTTCATTGCCGACTGTTGCTCGCTTGACATGTTGCGAAATTAACGCGATTCATAAACGCGATGGTTCCCGATAAGGGATCAAAAGGGAATGCGGTGAGCGCGAATTCGCGCGATGCCGCGGCTGCCCCCGCAACTGTAAGCGGCGAGCCGAGAACCGATAAGCCACTGGAGCGAATCAGCTCTGGGAAGGCGGTTCAAGGCGACGACCCGCGAGCCAGGAGACCTGCCATCATTCGTGGTCACGCGCGAAAGCGTCGGGCGGGGTGCCCCGAGGCGGTCGAAGTCTGACGTTTGGCGCAATGCGCCCGGCGACAGCATTAAGACCTTTCGCAGTGACGGCCCACGTCTGCTGCGAGTCCTGAACTCATGCAATCCATATCGATTAAAAACGGCGTCTCCGCCGAGCGGGCGCACGCCCAGTTGTCGTTTCGCTCAGCTTCACGCCCACAGGCCACAAAGTCGAACGCCGTGCGCCGAGCGACGGGCCTCTCGCTGCTCGCGCTTGCTTTAGCCGCGGGCCTGTGGAGCGACGCGCGGGCGGCGGACAAACCGGCCGATAAAGGCGTGCCGGAGTCAGCTCCCGCCGCCGATCCTTGGGACGGCTTTTACGTCGGCGGCCATATGGGCTACGCCGGCGGGGTCTCGAACTGGTCGGGTCCGGATATCGCGGGATCGAGC
>JBAWEN010000131.1:0-2585 GCA_049591215.1 Methylocystis sp.
CATCTACGCCGGACGCGCGCATCTGTTCGTGAGGGGGTCCGCGGAGGCGGCGAAGGAACTGGCGAAGAATTTGCCGAGCAGCAATTCGCGCGATTATGGCCGCCCCTTCGCCGAGGTGTTCAAGGCCTATAAGGGCGATTTCTACAAGATCGACCCGAGCCTGTTCTCGCCCGCCGAGGCGCTGGTGACGGCGGTCGAGACCGGCGAGACTTTTAGGGGCGGCGCGATCGACGAGAAGCTGCTCGATGCATCCTTTGGCTAAGGGATTGGTTTTCTGAGCCCCATGCGCCCGCGCGTCGCCGTCTTCACCGACAAGATCGACTGGCATGTCGAGGCGTTCGCGCGGGCCTTGGCGCGGCTGGGCGCGCGGCCCGTCGCCGTGCGGCTGGCGGCCTGCAAGATCGACACGACCCGTCCCTATGGCCTCGCCATTCCGGGATTTCGGGCGGCGCCGCCGGATATCGGCGTCGTTCGCGCGATCGGCGACGGCTCGCTGGAGGCGATCACCATGCGTCTCGGTGTGCTGCACGCCCTCGGCGCGCTTGGCGTGCCGATGGTCAATGACGCGCGCGCCATCGAGCGCTGCACCGACAAATCCATGGCGAGCTTTCTTCTGGTCCGCGCGGGATTGCGCACGCCGGCGACCTTCGTCGCGCAGACCGAAGCGCAGGCCCGCGCCATCGTTCGCCGCGAATGTCCGGTTGGGCCGTTGGTGCTGAAACCGCTGTTCGGCGCGCAAGGCTGGGGCCTGCAACTCGTCCGAAACGAGGCGGAGCTGCCGTCCTTGCAGGAGGCGCGCGGCGTTTATTATCTGCAACGATTCGTCGAACCGCGGATCGTCTCCGGCGCGGCGCGGTTCGAGGACATGCGCGTGCTGATTTCGGCGGGCGGGATCGTCGGCGCGATGCGGCGGCGCTCGGAGCAATGGATCACCAATGTGCGTCAGGGCGCCAGACCGGTCGCGGTCACGCCTTCCTCGGTCGAGGCCGAAACGGCATTGCGCGCCGCCAAGGCGCTGGGCGCGGTCTGCGCCGGCGTCGATCTGATCGCCGACGCGGACGGCGCCCCTTTGGTGCTGGAGGTCAATAGCATGGCCGGCTGGAGCGGTCTGCAAAGGGTGACCGGCTTCTCGATCGCCGAGCGACTCGCCGCCGACGTTCTGCTTATGGTAAAGCGTTAGCTTCGAGACAGGAGGCAAGGCGAATTGACCGGCCCCGATTCCCTACCGCTGGCTCAGGCCTTCCTCGCGGCTTGCGAGGACGAATTGCAGGCGCCAAAGCCCGGCAATGTTCACGTCTTCGCCGCCGGGCATGGCATGGAGGTCAAGGACTTTATCGACAGCGCCCATGTCGCCGCGGTCCCTCTCGGGACGCCCGGCATAGATGTCGGGGCGCGGATTTTCGCCGCCGTCGAGGCGACTTTCGCGCGGGTTGGGCAAAACACCAATCTCGGCATTATCTTGCTCTGCGCGCCGTTGGCTCAGGCCGCGCTGGATTTTCCCGGCGAGGATTTGCGGCTGGGCGTCGCCCGCGTTCTCAACGGACTCACGCGCGCCGACGCGGAACTCGCCTTCAAGGCCATCGCGCGCGCCAATCCGGGGGGACTCGGCGCCGCGCCGCTGCATGACGTGATGGAGCCGGCGCGCGTCAGCCTGCTGGAGGCGATGCGCGCCAGCGCGGACCGCGACCGCATCGCCTATCAATACGCCCATGATTTCGAGGACGTTTTCAACCTGGGCCGTTCGACGCTTCTCGCCGCGCGGCGAGAGGGTCGCGGCAAGGACATGGAGACGCTGCGAGTCTATCTCGGCTTTCTCGCCGCCTTTCCCGACAGCCATGTCGTCCGCAAATTCGGCGCCGACGCCGGGGCGCTTGTTTTGGCCGAGGCGCGGGCCTTCACGGCGGCGCTCGACGCGAAAAAATGCGAGGAGGAGGCGCGCGCCGCCGCGCTGTCGTGGGACGCCTCGCTCAAGGAGCGAGGGCTAAACCCCGGCACCAGCGCGGATTTGACGGTCGCCACTCTTTTCTCGGATTATGTCGCCGGCGCCTTGGCAAACGCCTGTAAAAATGGTTGAGTCCGCGCCGCGCGGGATGGTCTCGCGCGGATCGGATCGGCCGGCTGGGCATTAGCCCCTGGCCGTCACGACGATAAGGGGGGCGGCCCGAACCCTTAAGGGATAACGGGACGCAAACGGTTTTCTCGAAAGGAAACGCACATGGCTTTGATCAACAAGCTTCTGGTCGGCGAGTCGCTGGTCGGCGAAGGCAATGAAGTCGCGCATATCGACCTGCTGATCGGACCGCGCGGCAGCGCCGCCGAGTTGGCTTTCGCCAATGCCCTGGTTAACAACAAGGACGGCTTCACCACCCTCCTCGCGGTCGTCGCCCCGAACCTCCTGACCAAGCCGAACACGATCCTGTTCAACAAGGTCACGATCAAGGGCGCCAAGCAGGCCGTCCAGATGTTCGGCCCGGCGCAGGCCGGCGTCGCCAAGGCGGTCGCCGACTCGGTGGCCGAGGGCATCATCCCGGTCAGCGAAGCCGATGACCTGTTCATCTGCGTCGGCGTGTTCATTCATTGGGACG
>JBAWEN010000132.1:0-6537 GCA_049591215.1 Methylocystis sp.
GGCGAAGGCGCAACTCGTCGCGATGAAGCCGATCGCGCCGCCGCGCCGGCCCGAGACGCTGCACCTCGCGCTGCGCTATGAGCGGCTCGCGCGCGAAGGCCGGATAAAGGTCGCGTCCCCTTACGATCCGCGCATACACGCGAGCATCGACCTTGGCGTCGAGGAGGAGGTCGCGCTGATGGCGCGGCGCTATCTCAACGGCTTTCGCGGCGCCGGCGCGCGGCAGGTCGCCGTCATGGTCGCCGAACGTCCTTCCAACACTATTATCGCGGAGGTGGGCTCGGCGCGCTTTGGCGGCGCGGGCTCCGGCGCCTTCGACTTCACGCGGGTGACGCGCTCGCCGGGGTCGACGCTAAAGCCCTTCGTCTATGCGCTGGCCTTCGAGCGCGGCGCGCTCAAGGCGACCGACATTCTCGTCGATGTTCCCGAGGGCGCCTCGGGCGTCAACAACGCCGATGGGGCGTTTCTGGGGCCGATGTCGCCGCGTCAGGCGCTCGCCAATTCGCGCAACGTGCCGGCCGCCAATCTGTTGCGCCGCGTCGGGATCGAGGCGAATTTTCATTTCCTGCACGAACTCGGCCTGCACGATCTCGAGGCCCCGCCCGAATCCTTCGGCGTCTCGATGGCGATCGGCTCGCTGCCGACGAAGCTCGAAAATCTGATGCGCGCCTATGCCGCGCTCGCCGACGACGGCGTGTTCGGCGATCTCGTCTACGCGCGGGAACAGCGACGATCCGCCCCGCGCCGCGTGATGTCCATTGACACCGCGCGCCTCATCACCTCCTTCCTCTCCGATCCGCAGGCGCGGCTGCCGACCTTCCCGCGTTACGGGCCGCTCGAATATCCCTTCGCCGTCGCGGTGAAGACCGGCACCAGCCAGGGCTATCGCGACGCCTGGACTCTGGCCTATTCGCGGAAATTCGTCGTCGGCGTCTGGCTCGGGCGCGCCGACGCGGGAACGATGAAGGAGCTGGGCGGCGCGGCTTCGAGCGCCCGCCTCGCCCATGCGATTTTGGTAAAGCTGCATGGCGCCAAGCCCGGCGACATGGACGCGGAGAGTTTTCCGCCGCCGCCGGAGCGCTGGGCGGTCGATCTGTGCCTTGGCCGAGACACGCGCGAAAACTGCTTCGAGACGATCCGCGAATGGGTGAAGCCGGACGAAGCCGCGCCCATCGCCGCGCCCGCTCTTGTCGCTTCGGGCGCCGGGCAAGAGATGGAGGCGCCCGCGGGGCCGGTCCTCGCCATCGCCGCGCCAGAACACAACACCCACATCTGGCGCAACCCCGACCAGCCCGCCGCGCTGAACCGACTGGCGCTCAAACTCGCGCAGGGAACGCCCGGCGCGCAAATCGTCTGGTATGTGGACGGCGAGCCTTTTGTCGTCGCGGAGGCCGATCAAACCGTGTTCTGGCCGCTACAACCCGGCGCGCACAGGATTCAGGCGCGGCTGGCGCTGCGGCCGGGAGCCTCGCGCAGCGTGCGGGTGATGGTGGAATAATGGCGCTCTCTTAAAACGAACCGGCGTCTGCTTCGTTCGAAAGCGCGGTAATCCGGCCCAAACGCTAGCTCCGCGAACCGCCGCTCGCCGCGCGCGGCTCGTGGTCCGGGATCGCCGCCGCCGGCGACGCTGGTTCGACCGCCGCGATAAAGCCGCCGCCGAGCACGCGCGCCTCCTCGCCGTCGTCGTAGAACACGCAGGCCTGGCCCGGCGACACGCCATATTCGCCGGCGGCGAATATCACCACCGCCTGGCGTTCGCCGCGCGCGATCAGCCGCGCCGGCACGGGCGGCCGCGTCGAGCGCACGCGGACGAAAATGTCGCGCCCGCTCGCCGGCAACTGCGTGAATGCGCCGTCGCCGATCCAGTTCACGTCGCGCAGCGCCACGGCGCGGGTCTCCAGCGCCTCGCGCGGGCCGACGACAACTCGCGCCTTGGCGGCGTCGATCCGCACGACGAACAGCGGTTCGCTGGCGTGCCCCGCCTGGGCGGCGCCGAGCCCGAGGCCGCGTCTTTGGCCCACGGTGTAGTGAATGATGCCGGCGTGACGTCCCAGCACATGGCCGTCGATGTGTACGATGTCGCCGGGAACGACCGCGCCGGGCGCGAGGCGCTCGACGACATCGGTGTAATGGCCGGAGGGGACGAAGCAAATGTCCTGGCTGTCCGGCTTGTCGGCGATCTCCAGCCCATAGCCGCGGGCGAGTTCGCGCACCTCGCTCTTGGCGTAATCGCCGAGCGGAAAGCGCAGCATGCGCAATTGTTCCCGCGTCGTGGCGAATAGAAAATAGCTCTGGTCGCGCGCCGCGTCGCGGGCGCGAAACAGCGCGCGGCCCCCGGCGCCGTCGTCGCGCGACGAGATGTAGTGGCCGGTGGCCAGTATATCGGCGCCAAGATCGCGGGCGGTGTCGAACAGATCGGCGAATTTGACGAACTGGTTGCAGGCGACGCAGGGCACTGGCGTCTCGCCATTGGCGTAGCTTTCCGCGAAGCCGTCGATCACCTTCTCGCGAAAACGCGCTTCGTAATCCAGCACGAAATGCGGAACGCCGAGGCGTTCGGAAACCTTGCGGGCGTCCTCTATGTCCTGGCCGGCGCAGCAGGCGCCCTTGCGGTGCGTCGCCTCGCCGTGGTCATAGAGTTGCAAGGTCACGCCGACGACATCGTAGCCCCGGTCCTTCAACAGGGCCGCGACGACGCTCGAGTCGACGCCGCCCGACATGGCGACCACGACGCGCGTGTCGGGCGGTCGCTTGCCAGCGACCAGGGGCTCGTGGTCGAGAGGGAGGGAGGTCATTTTACGCTAAACCATTACCAGGGACGCGGGCGGGGCCGCGCAACGTCGCTTGTGAAGGGCATTTAAAGCATTATCCCCGTCTCGACGCAATTTTTTGCCGCGGGGCGAAGGCTTCGGCCGCGAGCGCGTTCGCGGAGGGCGAGAATGGCGACCTGCGTCGCGTGACTTTCGTGCGGCGCACCATAAATCCGCTAAGCGGTGGACCGACGGCCCGCGAAAGCGGCTGTTCCAGCTTGGGTCGTGATCTTGGGGAGCGGTCGGCCAAGCATGGGGGCGCATCTCGCATGCTGGCGCGTAAACCCCGTAAATACAAGATCGACGGGCTTGATCCTATAGTCAAACCACTATAAATAGCGCCTTGCGTCGTTTTGCACGCCTTGTTTGCCCCTGGAACTTCTCGGATCGGCCTTCGCGCCCGCGGAATTAGAGCGATGATTGGTGATGATGATAATCCCGTCAAGGCGCAGCTGGCGCGCAAAATCGCCAGCCTGATGCGCGAGCGCGGCTTGCGCCAGATCGAGGCGGCGGGCCTGTTCGGCGTCAAGCAGCCGGATGTCTCGAAGCTGCTGCGCGGCGACTTCCGCCAGTTTTCGCTGGAGCGGCTGCTGCGCTTTCTGGTGGCGCTGGGCCAGGACGTGGAAATTTCCGTCCGGCCGCATGTCGGCGCCGCGCCCGGCCTGCGCGTCGATTGACGCGGCCGGGCGATCACGAGTTTCGTCGGAGGAATTGAATCATGACAGCGTCAGCGCCCGCGGAGCAGTTCGCTTCCGCCTCCCTCGATCCGCTCAACGACAGCATCGAGCGCGCGCAATCCGCGCTGCTGGCGCTCGGCAAGCGCGACGGTCACTGGTGTTTCGAGCTGGAGGCCGACGTCACCATTCCGGCCGAATATGTGCTGATGTGCCACTACCGCGACGAACCCGTCGACACCGTGCTCGAGGGCAAGATCGGCAATTATTTGCGCCGCCTGCAAGGCGACCACGGCGGCTGGCCGTTGTTTCAGGACGGCGCCTTCAACATCAGCGCCAGCGTCAAGGCCTATTTCGCGCTCAAGATGATCGGCGACGACATTAACGCGCCGCATATGGCGCGCGCGCGCGCGGCGGTTTTGGAGCATGGCGGCGCCGCGCAAAGCAATGTGTTCGCGCGCGCTCTTTTGGCGCTCTATGGCGAAATCCCGTGGCGCGGCGTGCCGGTGATGCCGGTCGAGATCATGCTGCTGCCAAAATGGTTTCCGTTCCATCTCGACAAGGTGTCCTATTGGGCGCGCACGGTTCTCGTGCCGCTGCTGGTGCTGATGGCGAAAAAACCGCGCGCGAAGAATCGGCTCGGCGTGCATATCGGCGAACTGTTCGTCACGCCGCCCGAAGAGGTGCGCGAGTGGCCCAAGGGCGAACATCAGACTTTTCCGTGGACGGCGATCTTCGGCGCCGTCGATGGATTGCTGCGCATCGTCGAGCCCTTCTTCCCCAAATCGACGCGCGAGCGCTCGATCGCCCTCGCCGAAAGCTGGACGACGGAACGGCTCAACGGCGTCGACGGCCTCGGCGCGATCCTCCCGGCGATGGTCAACAGCCTGCTGATGTACGACGTGCTTGGCGTTCCCGCGGGCGACGCGCGCGTAAAGGCCGCGCGCGAATCGATCGAGCGGCTGCTCGTCGTTCACGAGCATGAAGCCTATTGCCAACCATGCGTCTCGCCGGTCTGGGACACCGCGCTGGTCGCGCACGCTCTGCTGGAAGCGGGCGGAGAGGAGGCGCGCGCGCGCGTCAAAAAGGCGCTCGAATGGCTGGCGCCGCTGCAGATTCTCGATGTGAAGGGCGACTGGGCGGCGCGGCGCCCCAATGTCGCGCCCGGCGGCTGGGCGTTCCAATACGCCAATGCTTATTATCCCGATGTCGACGACACCGCCGTCGTCGTCACCGCGATGGACCGTTTTTCCCGCGAGACCGGAGTGGCTCCATATGGCGATCGTATCGCGCGGGCGCGCGCATGGGTCGAGGGCCTGCAGAGCAAGAATGGCGGCTGGGGCGCCTTTGACGCCGACAATTGCCATTACCACCTCAACCACATTCCCTTCGCCGATCACGGCGCGCTGCTCGATCCGCCGACCGCCGACGTTTCCGCGCGCTGCGTCTCGATGCTGGCGCAGCTTGGCGACTCGCCGGAGTCGAGCGAGCCGCTGGCGCGTGGCGTCGATTATTTGCTCGCCGAACAGATGGCCGACGGAAGCTGGTTTGGACGTTGGGGCGCGAATTACATTTACGGCGCCTGGTCGTCGCTGTGCGCGCTGAACGCCGCCGGCCTGCCGCTGGAGCATGACAGCTTCAGCCGCGCGGTCGCCTGGCTCGTCGCGATCCAGAATCCCGATGGCGGCTGGGGCGAAGATCTTTCCAGCTATAAGCTGGATTATCGCGGCTACGAGCCCGCTCCCTCCACGGCGTCGCAGACCGCCTGGGCGGCGCTGGCGCTGATGGCGGCGGGCGAACTGGATCATCCGGCGCTCAAGCGCGGCGTGGCTTATCTGCAAAAGACGCAAGCCGAGCATGGGTTGTGGGACGAGGCCCGCTACAGCGCGACCGGCTTCCCGCGCGTCTTCTATCTGCGCTATCACGGCTACGGAAAATTCTTCCCGCTGTGGGCGCTGGCGCGCTACCGCAATTTGCTGCGCGCCAACGATAGGCGCGTTAGCGTCGGGCTTTAGGGCGCTTTCGAGCGAAGCGGATACCGGTTCGCGTGAGGAAAACGCGTGAAAACAGAAGCCTAAGTATTTTCATGTTTCCACGAAACGTGAAAATACTTAGGACGGTTCCCGGACCAACGGGATCGCGGGGATTTTCCCGAATCAATCGTTTTGATTCGCGATTGGCGAGCGTCGCTCCCGCTTCGCGAATCCTCCCGGCTCGATCCGCCGCGCGCGGTAGAAGCCGGGCCGACATTTTCAACCCCGCCAAATGTAAAAATTTCTTAAACTCCCGCGGATATGATACAGCTTGGTCACAGGCCACTCTAGGCTAGGGCAAGCTCTTAAAAAAGTTGATAGACTTTTTCGATAAGAGCTTGCTCTAACATATTGATCTTGAGCGATTTCTTATCGTTCGAACGATTCCGTTCGAACGGAAAGCGCTCCAGGGCGGGCCGGCTGGAGACTTTCGCGCGGGGTCGTCGCTTCGCCGATCATTGGAGAAGCGCCGATGACCACAAGCCCGGCCTATGCGAAAAAACAGGCGTCGCGCCACGCCTCCGCGCCGATCCTCGTCGTGACCGGGCTTTCGCGCGAGGCCGCCTGCCTTGGCGGCGGCGAGGGCGTAATCCCCCTTTGCAGCGGCGCCGATGTCCGCCTGTTGCACACGGCGCTCCTTGATCTGGCCGATGTCGAATTTTCGGCCGTTGTCAGCTTTGGGCTCGCCGGCGGGCTGGATCCCGCGCTGCGTCCCGGCGACGTGGCGGTTGGAACGACGGCGACTAGCGATGGCGAGCATTTCCGCGCGCACCCCGCGCTGCGCGAGGTTTTGCTCAACGGCTTTTTCGGGGCGGGCGTCGTGGCGCGGGAGGGCGCGGTCGCGGGGGTCGACGCCGCGGTTCTCACCGTCGCCCATAAGACCGCGTTGCGCGAGTTAAGCGGCGCCGTCGCCGTGGACATGGAGTCGCATCTGGCCGGCGATTTCGCGCGGCGGCGCGGCTTGCCGTTCGCGATCGTCCGGGCGATCGGCGACCCCGCCGCGCGCGCGCTGCCGCCGCT
>JBAWEN010000133.1:0-3331 GCA_049591215.1 Methylocystis sp.
GCGCCGTCGCCGCCGGCATTGTCAACAATCTGGCGAGCGGGCGCCTGAATTGCCTTGCGCACGATGTCGACACCGGTCTTCTGATCGGGATTGGCCACCTTCACGGCGTCAAGGGCCACGATGGCGCGCAGGAGCGCCACGCCGCCGCCCGGCGAAACGCCTTCCTCGACCGCCGCGCGGGTGGCGTTGAGGGCGTCGTCGACGCGGTCCTTCTTTTCCTTGACCTCGACCTCGGTCGCGCCGCCGACGCGGATCACCGCGACGCCGCCCGCGAGCTTGGCCAGACGCTCCTGGAGCTTCTCGCGATCATAGTCCGAGGTGGTGTCTTCGACTTGTGTCTTGATCTGGGCGATGCGCGCCTCGATACCCTTCTTGTCGCCGGCGCCGTCGATGATGGTGGTGGTCTCCTTGTCGATGCGCACGCGCTTGGCGTGGCCAAGCTGGGTCAGCGTAACGTTTTCAAGCTTGACGCCAAGGTCCTCGGCGATCAATTCGCCGCCGCTCACGATGGCTATGTCTTCCAGCATGGCCTTGCGGCGGTCGCCGAAGCCCGGCGCCTTGACGGCGGCGATCTTCAAGCCGCCGCGCAACTTGTTGACGACCAGCGTGGCGAGCGCTTCACCCTCCACATCCTCGGCGATGATCAGCAACGGCTTACCTGTCTGCGCAACGGCTTCCAGGATCGGCAGCAGCGCTTGCAACGATGAAAGTTTCTTTTCGTGGATCAGGATATAGGGGTCTTCGAGCTCGGCGATCATCTTCTCGGCGTTGGTGACGAAATAAGGCGAGAGATAGCCCCGATCGAACTGCATGCCTTCGACGATTTCGGTCTCGGTCTCCAGGCTCTTGGCCTCCTCGACCGTTATGACCCCTTCCTTGCCGACTTTGTCCATCGCCTTGGCGATTTCCTTGCCGATAAAGACGTCGCCATTCGCCGAAATCGTGCCGACCTGGGCGATTTCGTCGTTCGACGTGACCTTCTTCGAGTTCTTGGCGAGATCGGCGACGACCGCCTCGACGGCGAGGTCGATCCCGCGCTTCAAATCCATCGGATTGAGCCCCGCCGCGACGGCCTTGGCGCCTTCGCGGGCGATCGAGGCGGCGATGACGGTGGCGGTAGTGGTGCCGTCACCGGCGGCGTCGTGCTGTTTGGAGGCGACTTCGCGCACCAGCTGGGCGCCGAGATTCTCGAACCTGTCGGAAAGTTCGATTTCCTTGGCGACGGTCACGCCATCCTTGGTGATGCGCGGCGCGCCGTAGGATTTCTCGATCACGACGTTGCGGCCTTTAGGGCCGAGCGTGACTTTCACCGCGTTATTGAGAATTTCGACGCCACGAAGAATGCGGTCGCGCGCGTCGGTGGAGAAACGAACGTCTTTGGCAGCCATTGTCTTTAAACTCCAGGGGAGATCGAGGAAGAATGAGCGAAAAAAGGGAGCCGTTAAACGACCACGCCCAAAACGTCGCTTTCTTTCATGATGAGGAGGTCTTCACCGTCGACCTTGACCTCGGTGCCGGACCATTTGCCGAACAACACGCGGTCGCCCGCCTTCACGTCGAGCGGCAGCAGCTTGCCGGCTTCGTCGCGGGCCCCCGGCCCGACGGCGACGATTTTGCCTTCCTGGGGCTTTTCCTTGGCGCTGTCGGGAATGATGATGCCGCCCTTGGTCTTCTCTTCGCCTTCGAGGCGCTTGACTACGACCCGGTCGTGCAGGGGACGGAACGTCATGTTGGTTTTTTCCTTATTCTGGCCGGCGACGGTCGCGGAGGATCATCGCAGGGCAAACCGATGAACAAAAAGCTTGCTGGCACTCTTCTATTTAGAGTGCCAGCAACCGTATCCGAACGTGGGGCCACCCTCGATCGTTTACAAGGGCCAGCCGCCAAATGCCCACGGTTCGCGTGGGCAGCGCGACCGCCGCCTAGAAAGCAAGGTCGTGAGCCCGATCGGGGCTGTGAGGGAGCGATGACATAGTTGATACTTGTCGGTCGATCACTTTTGCCGTCGCCTTGCGGCGCCAGAGCAAGATCGGCGACCTCTGGATGCGCGCGCTGCTCGACAAGCCAGAGCGGCGGGAGGTTGATGTGTCGATTGATTTCGTCGGCGTTCGTATTGGGGACGCGTTCGTCGCCAGCTACGGCATTGATCACGCAGAGAGATGCCGTCATCTGCCTTACATCGGCGTCGTGGACTGATGCCGGCCCGCGATCCCGAGGTCCCGGGCCTGAGACGCACCCGCCACTTAACGCCCCCGTAGGCCGAGCGTTGCCCAGCCTTATCAAGAACAGCGTTGCTTGGACGATTCGATTGGCGGAAGCCGGTGACAAGCCCGTCCGCGGTCGCGCGGCAGGCAGGGTCAAGGCCGTCTCTCGCGTTCAGGCGCGAAGTAACGAAAGCGCCATCTGGTACGCAGTAGGGGACGGAACTGGAGCGGATTTGAATTGGTTCTCCGGAGAATCAGCGAGTTGTGGTTTTTTGACTGATAGCGATGGCGTTTTGAGGGTGACGGAAAACACCTGATTTCCGTCACCCTGGGGTCAACCCCAATACCAGCGTCGATTTCGCGCCAAAACATGATCGACAAACCCTGTCGGAATAGCGCGCTGTGCGGAAACCTGACGAGAGGGGTTTTCCGTATATGCTGATCGGTTATATGCGCGTCTCCAACGATGGTGATCGCCAGACCTTGGACTTGCTGAGAGACGCGCTCCTCGCCAGCGGGGTCGACCAACGACATCTGTTCGAGGATCGTGTTAGCGGCGCTGGCGCCGCTCGCGTGGGATCGACCAAGGCGCTCGCGTTTATGACGCCCGGCGATTGCCTGGTCGTCTGGAAGCTCGACCGGCTCGGCCGATCTCTGCCCCACCTCATTACGACCATCGCCGATCTGAAGACGCGCGGCGTCGGCTTCCGCTCGCTCACCGAGCAGATGGATACAACCACGCCGCAATGCGAGTTTTTGTTTCATGTTTTCGGGGCGCTTGCCCGATTCGAGCGGTCGCTGATTCAGAAGCGGGTTCAGGCCGGGCTCGCCGCCGCGCGTCGCCGTGGGCGCCGCGGCGGCCGTCCCACCGCAATCGACGCCGAGAAGCTTGCCGCGGTGACTTCGGCGCTTGACGGCGGCGCCTCCAAGGTTGCTGTCTGCCGAATGTTCGGCGTCAAGCGTAGCACTCTGATCGACTCGTTGGCCCGGATCGGATGGCCTGCCGGAAAGAAGACCGAGGAGGCGTGAGTGGCGCGCAGGCAGCGATTGAGCGAAACGCAGATCGCGGAGCTGTTCGATCCGCCCGCCGAGCAGCGCGAACTGGTTCGTCACTTCACGTTGTCGCC
>JBAWEN010000134.1:0-2233 GCA_049591215.1 Methylocystis sp.
CAATGGGATTCAGGCCGGCGCCGCCATGGGCGACATGTTCCGTGATGCCGGCGCGCATGCGCGGATCCCAGAATTTCTTGATGTGGTCGGCGACTCCGGCGGCGCCGTCGGCGTGACGTTGCGTGCCGAAGAAATCGCCGATCTGGTTGGCCATTTTCACCAGATGTTCGGTGGTGCTATGCGACATGAGCGGACGCCTGTTCGATGATGCGGACGGGATGCGTGAAGACTTCGAAATCGCGGCCTCGCATTACCGCGACCAGCGTCAAGCCGCAAGCGTCGGCGGTGCGCACGGCGAGCGCTGTCGGGGCTGAGATGGCCGCGATGACCGCCGCGCCGATGCGCGCGGCCTTTTGCACGAGTTCGACCGAGACGCGGCTGGTCATCAGCACGACGCCGGAATATCCCGCGACTCCCTGCCGCGTCAGCGCTCCCGCGAGTTTGTCGAGCGCGTTGTGGCGTCCAACATCCTCGCGCACGATCAGCGCCCCGGTCGCCGGATTCCAAAAGGCGGCGGCGTGCACGGCGCGCGTCTCCTGGTTGAGCTTTTGCGCGGCGGGCAGACGGTCCATGGCGTCGATCAAAGCCGAGGCGGGCACGCGCAAGGCGCTTTCCAGCATCGGCAGATGGCGCGTGGCTTGTTCGAGGCTTTCTATGCCGCACAGGCCGCAGCCGGTCGGGCCGGCCATTGAGCGCCGCCGCGCGGCATATTGCCCCTGCCGCTCGCCCGGCAGCCAGCTACGCAATTCGATCCCGAGTTCGGAGGCGACGATTTCGACATCGAGCGCCCCCGTATCCGTGTCAATCAGCCCTTCGGTCAGCGCGAAGCCGACGGCGAAGTCTTCGAGGTCGGCGGGCGTCGCCATCATGACAGCGTGAGTCGCCCCGCCATAGGTGAAGGCGATCGGCGTCTCCTCCGGGATAAAACGCGACCCCGGCGCCGCCGCATCGAGACGGCGCGCGAGGCAAGGGACCCTGACCGCCGGAGCGGGAACACCCTCGCTCATTCCGCCGCGTCGATCCTGTTGGCGATGCGCCGGCTGGCCTCCGACAATTCGCGATATTGCTCCTGCCACTCGGTCGGACCGTTGGACGGCGAAATCTGCACGGCGGTCACCTTATATTCGGGACAATTGGTCGCCCAATCCGAATTGTCGGTGGTGATCACATTGGCTTGCGTCGTCGGGTGGTGGAAGGTCGTGTAAACGACGCCAGGCTGCATGCGATCGCTGATTTTGGCGCGCAGCGACGCCTCGCCGGCGCGACTCTGCACCCGTACCCAATCGCCGTCCTTGATACCGCGATTCTCCGCGTCCTGCGGATGGATGTCGAGCACGTCCTCGGCATGCCATTCACTGTTCTCGGTGCGCCGAGTCTGCGCGCCGACATTATACTGCGACAGGATACGACCAGTGGTGAGAAGCAGCGGGAAGCGCGGCCCCGTCCGCTCGTCGGTCGGGATATATTCGGTGATGACGAACTTGCCCTTCCCACGCGCGAAGGTGTCGATGTGCATGATCGGCACGCCGTGCGGATGCTCCTCGTTGCAGGGCCACTGCACCGAACCATCCTCGTCGAGCTTGTCGAAGGATACGCCCGCGAAACTCGGCGTCAGCCGCGCGACCTCGTCCATGATCTCGCTGGGGTGAGTGTATTTCCAGTCGAACCCCATGGCGTTGGCGATCAATTGCGTGATCTCCCAGTCGCCATAGCCGTTCTTCGGGCTCATCACCTTGCGCACGCGCTGGATGCGGCGTTCGGCGTTGGTGAAGGTGCCGTCCTTTTCGAGGAACGTGCAGCCCGGCAAGAAGACATGGGCGTAATTGGCCGTCTCGACCAAAAACAGATCCTGCACCACGACCAACTCCATCGCGGCGAGGCCGGCGGAGACATGCTTGGTGTCGGGATCGGACTGGAGAATGTCCTCGCCTTGGACGTAAAGGCCCTTGAAAGTGCCGTCGACGGCGGCGTCGAACATATTGTTGATGCGAAGACCGGGTTCCGGATCGAGCTCGACGCCCCATTCGGCCTCGAACTCCGCCCGGACGGCGTCGTTCGAAATATGCTGATAACCCGGCAATTCGTGCGGGAACGAACCCATGTCGCAGGAGCCCTGCACATTGTTCTGGCCGCGCAGCGGATTCACGCCGACGCCGCGACGGCCGAGATTGCCGGTCGCCATGGCGAGATTGGCGATGCCCATGACGGTCGTGGAGCCCTGGCTGTGCTCCGT
>JBAWEN010000135.1:0-2700 GCA_049591215.1 Methylocystis sp.
TGGCGCACCAGCGGCTCGCCGCCGGTGATGCGCAGCTTTCTGGTCCCGCGGGCGATAAAGGCGGCGCACAGGCGGTCGAGTTCCTCTAGCGTGAGCAAATCCCGGCGCGGCAAAAATCGCATGTGCTCGGACATGCAATAGACGCAGCGAAAATCGCAGCGGTCGGTCACCGACACGCGCAGATAGGAGATGGCCCGGCCGAACGGATCGACGAGCGGCGTCGCCCGGGCGGGGGAGAGAGCGGTCTGCGGACGAAAGTTCATGGCGCGCCAGATAACACTCTCGGGGAAGCGGCGCTATCCCCGATATTAGAACTGATATAATCCCCGTTGGGGCGCGCGGCGAGTCTCGCGGCGCGGCGATCAATGAATGTGGAGGAACCAATGGCCGCCGATGAAGCCTGGCCCAGCGAAATTCGCTTGGAGAAGGGGGGCGAGGCGCTTCACGTCAGTTTCGAGGACGGCGCGGGCTTCACCCTCGGCGCCGAATATTTGCGCGTTCGCAGCCCGAGCGCCGAGGTGCAGGGCCATTCCGCCGAACAACGCAAGACCATCGGCGGCAAGCGCGACGTGAAAATTCTCGATGTGGCGCCGGTCGGCAATTACGCGGTGCGGCTCCAGTTCGACGACATGCACGACACCGGAATTTATACTTGGCGCTATTTGCGCCAACTGGGCGCGACCGCGAGCGAGAATTTCGACGCCTATCTGCGGGAGCTGGCGGACAAGGGACTCGACCGCGACCGGCCCGTCGAAAAATGAGAGGCAAAAATAAAACGGCCGGCGGACCGGCCGTTATCGAAAGCGACTTAGGCGCTAGAGCAAGCTCCGAAAAAGTTGATAGACTTTTTCGATAAGAGCGTAATCTAACATATTGATCTTGAGCGAGTTCTTATCGTTCGAACGATTCCGTGCGAACGGAAAGCGCTCTAGCGCTCGACGACGACGCGCGTGCCGACTCTCACGCGATCGTAGAGGTCGACGACATCGTCGTTGGTCATGCGGATACAGCCGGAGGACACCGCCTGTCCGATCGACTCCGGCTCGTTGGAGCCGTGAATCCGATAGAGCGTGCCGGAAAGATACATGGCGCGCGCGCCGAGCGGGTTGTTGATGCCGCCTTCCATGTGGCGCGGCAGATCGGGACGGCGCCTGATCATTTGCGATGGCGGCGTCCAGTCCGGCCATTCGCGCTTCGAGGCGATGTAGCGCGAGCCCGACCATTCGAAACCCGGGCGGCCAACGCCTACGCCGTAGCGCACGGCCTGCCCATTGCCGAGCACGTAGTAGAGCCGCCGCTCGGTGGTCGAGATGATGATGGTGCCGGGCGCGAAGCGGCCTTGGTATGGCACCACCTCGCGCGGAATGGCGCTGGCCCGCGGGCGCCCCTCGGCGGCGGGAGACGGGTTGGGATCGAACAGACTGGAGAAAAATCCGGCGTCTCGCGCGACGGCCATCGGGGAGAAAAGGCATGCGGCGCCAACCGCGCCAATCAAGGCGAACACTAACCGCCGCATATGTTTCCTCGTTCGATTCGAGCAATAAGATCAAGCCGCCGAGCAACTTTTCCCTCGCGCGCCAGGAGGGCCTTGTCTCCCAGACGGAGGCCGCGCGCAAGTCCGCCGGCGGCGCGGCGTGTGGAAAAGCGGATTTGACTCGCCGCTGTTGCAATAATGCAACAGCCCCCACGGCGCGTCTCGCGGAGCGAAGCTCGCGAAAGCACGGAGATGAAGTCCTACTTCGCGGCGCGGCGGCGGCGCTGCTGTCCAAGCCCCATCTGCTTGGCGAGGTTGGAGCGCGCCTTGGCGTAGTTCGGCGCGACCATCGGATAATCCGCCGACAAGCCCCATTTCTCGCGGTAGTCTTCCGGGGAGAGTCCATATTGCGTGCGCAGATGGCGCTTCAGGGATTTGAATTTCTTTCCGTCCTCGAGGCAAATAATGAAATCGGGCGCGACGGACTTTTTCACCGGGACCGCGGGCTTGAGCGCCTCCACCGGCGCCGCGGCGGCGGCGACGCCCGCGCCCACGCGCGTCAAAGCGCCATAAACTTCATTTATCAAGCTGGGAAGGTCGCCGGCGGGCACCGAGTTATTGCTGACATAGGCGGACACTATTTCGGCCGCGAGTTCGATATGGTTATCTTGTGTCATTGCGTCGCTCATCGCTTTCTCTTACCTCTGATAGGTCGAAAAGACCCGTTGCCGCATCTCTTCCGTTGCGAGGCCGCCAAACTTATAAGCCCAGCACAAGACGCCGACCGCCGATTCGGTTCCTAACTCGCTAAAATTTACATCCGTCTTTAGCATTGCACAACTAATAAAAGCCTAATTTCCGTTGATTTGCCGAAATATTATTGGAACGACAGTGTCTTCATGGGTAGAGAAAGCTCTATCGCAAAAGGGCGATTGCGAAGCCGCTGAATCAACTCGTAGGGTTGACGCGGCGCAAAGCGTAGCGCAGGTCTTGATCGTCGTTATCTTCTTGATCGTCGTTATCTCGAGACGCGCGCCGCCGAATGCGTCGAGCAGCGCTTCGCGAACGCAAGATTAAAGACATTCGCCGCCTTCTCGAAACACCGAATGCGCCGTACGACTTCGCCAAACGAGCCGGTTCGCTCACGGCCGAGTGTTCCCCTGTTGTTCGGAAGCGCAAAACGGTCCGGAGTTCCATTAAATCGCGGCGCCAAAGCAAAGCCGCCT
>JBAWEN010000136.1:0-10728 GCA_049591215.1 Methylocystis sp.
CTTGTTTCACGCCAGTTTCGCACTCTGTACGCCGGCAGTCGCCTCTCGACGAGAGCAGAGGCCGCGCTCTGGCTCGAAGGATGGCGCTGCGGACGCACCGAGAGGGAGACCGTGGCGCGAAGCAAAGAGGCGCCCGCTCACCGATGACGTTCACGAGGAGATCGAGAACATTCACCAACTCCGTTGCGAAGACGCCCTTGGGGCTCGACGCGGCGGCGGCCCGAACCTCGCATCGAATGCCGGCGGGAGGCAGTCACCTCACGCGACACAAATTTCGAAAGTTGAATATTCATGTCTAGTCGCATCGAGGATTATGCGCTCATTGGCGATTGCCAAACCGCCGCGCTCGTCTCCAAGGACGGCTCAATCGACTGGCTTTGTTGGCCCCGCTTCGATTCGGGGGCGTGCTTCGCGGCGCTGCTGGGCGACGCGGGGAATGGCCGTTGGCGGATCGCGCCAGCCGCCGTGGAAGCGGACGCGAGCGTGCGGTCCAGGCGCCGCTATCGGCGCGGCACGCTGATCCTCGAAACCGAATTCACCACCGCCGATGGCGGCGCTGTCGTCGTGATCGACTTCATGCCTCTGCGCGGGGAGCGGTCCTCGTCCCGACTCGTGCGTCTCGTCGTCGGTCAGCGCGGCGTTGTGCCGATGCGCTCGGAATTGATCGTCCGATTTGGGTACGGCGCGTGGGCGCCGTGGGTAACCCGCGACGAAACCGGGAATCTCCTCGCGGTCGCGGGCCCGGACTCGCTGATCCTCCGCACTCCAGTCGAGCTTCGGGGCGAGGGGTTGACGACGGTCGGCGACTTCACCGTGTCGGCTGGGCAGCGGACGCCATTCGTTCTCACGTATGTCCCTTCCCACTTGCCTCCTCCCGATCCAATAGACGCCGACGATGCGTTGCGATCCACGGAAGAGTTCTGGCGGTCGTGGGCGAGCTCCTGTCGTAGCCCCGAACAGCACGCCGAGATCGTCACGCGCTCGCTGATCACGCTGAAGGCTCTGACCTATGCGCCGACGGGAGGCATCGTCGCCGCGCCAACCACCTCGCTGCCCGAGCGACTAGGGGGGGCGCGCAATTGGGACTATCGGTACTGTTGGCTGCGCGACGCCACGCTGACGCTCCTCGCGCTGATGAACACAGGATATTACGAAGAGGCGAAGGCGTGGCGCGATTGGCTGCTTCGCGCCGCCGCTGGCAGCCCGGCGGATATCCAAATCATGTACGGAACTGCGGGCGAACGATGGCTGGGCGAGCGCGAGGCGCCTTGGCTAGCCGGGTACGAAAACTCGAAACCCGTGCGCATCGGCAACGCCGCCGTCGACCAGCTCCAGCTCGATGTTTTCGGCGAGGTGATGGACGCGCTCCATCATGCGCGGGCGGGGGGACTCCAGGACTTGGCGGCCGCGTGGGAGTTTCAGCTCGCGTTGCTCGAACATCTGGAAGCGGAGTGGCGCGCCCCCGACGAAGGCATTTGGGAGGTGCGGAGCGGACGCCATCATTTCACCCATTCGAAAGTGATGGCATGGGTGGCGTTCGACCGCGGGATCAAGGCCGTGGACGCGTTCGGGCTCGTGGGCCCGGTCGACCGATGGCGCCGTGTCCGCGCGGAGATCCACGAAGAGGTCTGCCGGCGGGCGTTCAATACGGATATTGGCTCGTTCGCCCAAGCATACGACAGCGATCTGTTGGATGCGAGTGCGCTGCTGATCCCGCAGGTCGGCTTTTTGCCGCCCGACGATCCGCGTATCCGAAGCACTATCGAGGCCATTGAGCGCAAACTCCTGCGCGGGGGATTCGTACTCCGATATGACACGGCCGAGGCCCAGGACGGGCTGCCGCCCGGTGAAGGCGCCTTCCTTCCGTGCAGCTTCTGGCTTGCCGACGCCTATGTCCTGACCGGGCGTCTCGCGGACGCGACACGGCTGTTCGAGCGGCTGGTCGCCTTGTGCAACGACGTTGGACTGCTCGCGGAGGAATATGACGCGGACGCTCAACGTTTGGTTGGCAATTTCCCGCAGGCCTTCTCCCATATTGCGCTCGTGAACACGGCGCATAATATCGCCCACGTAACGAAGCCATGCGAGCAACGTTCCGGAAACGTGCGGCTTGCGGCGGCGGACTGACACGTTTGCGTGGCTTGGGTTCCCCGTCCTGATGCGGGGCTTTTGAGGAGTACTGCAATGAACAAGGACCAGCTTGTTCGGACCGCGCGGGCGATCATGGCCCCAGGGAAAGGGATTCTCGCCGCGGACGAGAGCGGCGGAACCATCGCCAAACGCTTCGCCGCGACGGGAGTCGCGTCGACCGAAGAAACGCGCCGTGATTACCGAGAGTTGCTGTTCCGCTCGGAGGGCGCGATAAATCAATATATTTCCGGGGTCATCCTGTATGATGAGACGATCAGGCAGACGGCGAGGGATGGAACGCCACTGGTGAAATTGATTGAAACCGCGGGCGCGGCGCCAGGGATCAAGGTGGATTTGGGCGCCAAGCCGCTCGCCAATTTTTCCGGCGAGACCATTACCGAGGGTCTCGACGGTCTGCTGGAGAGGTTCGATGGCTACCAACGCCTGGGAGCGCGCTTCGCCAAATGGCGGGCCGTCATTCACATCGACTCCCCCAACGGAATTCCTTCAGCCTTCGCGGTCGAGGCGAATGCGCAGATGCTCGCGCGATATGCGGCCGTTTGCCAAAACGCCGGTCTCGTGCCCATCGTCGAACCCGAGGTTTTGATGGACGGCGACCACGATATCGATCGTTGCGGCGAAGTGACCGAGTTGGTGTTGAAGACCGTTTTCATGCGCCTCTATGAGGCGCGCGTCTTTCTCGAAGGGATGGTGTTGAAGCCCAACATGGTTGTCCCTGGTCGGACGAATCCGAAGCAGGCTTCTCCAGAAACAGTCGCGCGGGCCACAATTCGGGTGCTTAAAAACTGTGTCCCCGCCGCGGTTCCTGGCGTCGCGTTCCTTTCCGGTGGGCAATCGGATGTCGAGGCCACCGCTAATCTTGACGCCATCAAGAATCTCGGCGGACCATGGGCGCTAACCTTTAGCTACGGTCGCGCGCTGCAGGCCGAGGCTCTGCGAGTATGGGCCGGCAAGCCCGAGAACGCGCTCGCGGCGCAGACGGCCTTCACCCACCGGGCTCACATGAACGCTCTTGCCGCGCAAGGACGATGGACAGAAAAGGACGAACGTTTGGCGGCGTGATCATCAGCGTTGCGCTTGTCGTCTCGTCGGGGGCGACGGCGAGGTTGAGTAGCTCCGTCTCGCCCGGGAACGCGCGGACAACCGCCGGTCTTTCGACGCGCCGTCGTGGATGGCGCGTTGGGCGGAGGCCGGCGCGTCTCGGCGACTATCGCACGGGGAAGCGGTAGCCGGCGTTGCTGATTTTGGGGCAAGTTTTACTTGTCAAGCAGCCAATTTGTCGCCGGTAGCCACTCGCGAAATCAACCGATTGCGCCAAGGCCCAGAGAGCCAAAATGGCCTCGAAATCGGCTATGCTCGGCCAACATGACAATGCCTTCGGCGCAAAGGAGCCGACGACTCGTAGCCCAATGACCCATATGGGCGGACGGTGTTGAAGAACGCGGTGACGGAACGCCAACGGACCCGAGGAACGCGAGGCTCTGTATGAGTGATTCAAGATTTTGCCCCAAACAGGCGCGGCGCACGCGCCGCGACATCATGAAGATGGGCGCTATCGCGGCGCCTTTCCTTTTGGCCAATTTAGGAGGAACACGACCGGTGGCGGCGTATGATGCCGAGAACGGGAGCGAGCAGCGATACGACGTCATCGTCATCGGCGCCGGTGTTTCAGGATTGGCGGCCGCCAAGGCTCTTCATGCGGCGGGGCATCGAACGCTGACGCTCGAGGCGCGCGATCGGATCGGTGGACGCATATTTACCGATCGTAATTCAGGCGCGACGCTCGACATAGGCGCCTCCTGGATCCATGGCGCGCAAGGGAACCCCATTACTCGCTTGCTGCAAGATGCGGGAGCATCTCTCTACAAAACGAACTTCAAATCGCTCACGCTTTATAGCGGCGGGCGTAAGGTGGCCGACAGCTGGAGAACCACTGACTTTTATAGCTATATTGAGCGACGAAAAGAGGACATGAAAACCGACGAGTCTTTAGCTGCGGCTTTCGAAAGCTATATCCGCGAGCGAGAAATCAGCGGCGACCGAGAAGCCATTCTCAGGCACGTCGTATTCACCGACGTAGAGACCGAATTCGGCACAAGCATGTCCAATCTTTCGCTCAAATGCTTCAATGAAGACAAAGAATATAAGGGCGGGGATTTATTTGTGGCATCCGGTTACGATGCGCTGGTGAATGAGTTGTCGCGCAACCTCGACATTCGCCTGCATTCGCCCGTTGACACAATTCGCGATACGAGAACCGGCGCCATCGTTTCCGTGGGCGGCAACGACTATCGCACCCGCTACGTCGTGGTGACAATTCCGCTCGGTGTTCTGCAAAAGTCAGCCATCAGTTTTTCACCCCCACTGTCGGAGATGAAGATAAGGGCGCTGGAGGGTCTCGGCATGGGCAACCTTCACAAGACATATCTCGAGTTTACACATGATTTTTGGGACGACAGTCAAACAATCGACATCGTGCGTGGCGACACGAAGTGGAGAGAGTTCATCAATCTCACGGCAGAAACCGGAAAGCCGATATTGCTCGCGCTTCACGCGGGCGAGGCGGCGTCGAATATGCGACGAATGTCGAACGACCAAATCGCGAACGAGGCGTTCTCCGTGCTGCGGACGGCTTATTCCGACGCGATGAAACCGCTGCGGGCGACGATGACCGCATGGGAAGACGACCCCTACGCATATGGCAGCTATTCCTTCGTGAAGGTCGGCGGATCGTTGGAGATGTATGACGACCTTTCGAATCCGCAAGGGAGGGTCTATTTCGCTGGGGAGCATACCAACCGCGATTACCCCGCCACCGTGCATGGCGCCTATCTCTCAGGTGTTCGCGCAGCGAGGCTCCTGCAAGAGCAGGCTCAATAAGAATGGCGCCTTTCCATGCCCGATCCGCGGGTCCGAGCCGATGCTGAAGCGATGGCCGCGCTCGGCGAGCCCCGCTTGAAGCTCCTTGAGCGTGATGTCGCAAGTCTCTTCGACGAGCGACAGGATCAGGCCCTTATGCGCGTGGCGGCTAAACGGGCGAAAACGACCCAGAACGGCGTCTACAAAGCTACAGCGATGCCATCAAGACGAGGATCGGAGGCGCCACACAGGCTTTCGCCATCAACGGAAATGGCCTGGGCGCTTCCCTCGAAGGATCGCATGAAGTCGTGAGGCAGCATCCAATCCGCGGGGATTTCCTCGCGCGTGACGACGTCGTGTCCCAGCGCCTCGAGTTTGTCGGCGAAGTTCGCATCGGAATGCGGCTCGACGGCTATTCGGCGACCATCGAGCGCCCGCACGCGCGGTGCATCCAAAGCTTGCTGAAGGTTCATTCCGCGATCGAGAATATTGACGACGATCTGAACCTGCCCCTGCGGCTGCATATTGGCGCCCATGCAGCCAAACGTCAGCTCAAACGAACCATCAGGCGCGAGCATCATGGCGGGAATGATCGTGTGGCGCACGCGCTTGCCTGGAGCGGCATGATTCGGATGAGCCGCATCCATCTCAAAATCAGCCCCGCGATTGTGGAGGATGATTCCGGTTCCGGGAACGATGATGCCCGAGCCGAACACGTCGGAAATGCTTGTGATCAGGGAAACAGCATTGCGGTCGCGATCGACGACCGTGAGATACGTCGTGTCTCCATGGACTCGCCCGGCAGGAGGACTATCGAGCGCGCGGTCCTGCTCAATCAACCCGCGACGCTGGCCGAGGTATTCGGCCGAAAGGAGACGCTCCACGGGCGTCGCGACAAAACGAGGATCGGCGACGCACCTTGTCGCATCGGCAAAGCACAGCTTGATGGCCTCAATGATCAAATGGCTGGCCTGAGCCTCGCTCTCATTGAAAAGGCCTGACAAATCGAAGCCCTCGAGTATGCCTAAAGCCATGAGGGCTACGAGGCCCTGGCCGTTTGGCGGGAGCTCCAAAATAGTGTGGCCACGGTAGCTCGCGCGGATTGGCTCGACCCACTCGGCCTGCACCTGATCAAAGTCCTTGACGTCCAAGTAGCCTCCGGCTTTTTGCAAGGTGTCGAGGATACGGTCTCGAACCTCGCCGCCGTAGAACGCGGCGCGACCTCCTTTGCCAATCGAGCGCCACGTGCTCGCGAGATCTTTTTGTTGGAAAATCTGGCCGGCCCTCGGCGCCCCGCCCCCCGGCAAGAAAGGGCTCGCGTCGCCCGAGAAACGCTGGAGCTTTGACGCGCCCCACTTCCATGCGTGGCTTATCTTCGCGCCCACGGCGAATCCGTCCTCGGCATAGGCCGCGGCAGGTTCGACAAGCGCGGAAAGTTCCATGGAGCCGAATCGTTCGTGCAGTGCAAGGTAGCCATCGAGCGCTCCAGGGACAGTGACGGTCGCGGCGCCGGCCTGGGGCATGAAAGAAAAACCCGCGGCGCGAAGATTGTCGATGGTCAGGCGCGAACCCGAGCGGCCGCTGGCGTTAAGTCCGAAAAACTCGCCATTCCAATGCACGAGCACCATGCAGTCGCCACCGAGTCCATTCATCATGGGCTCGGTTATGTTGACCATCGCGGCCATGGCGACAGCGGCATCCGCGGCGTTTCCTCCCGCCCTCAGTATCTCGGCACCCAACGCCGCCGCGAGAGGCTGGCTGGAACAAGCCAGGCCATTCTTTGCAAAAACCGGAGCACGTAGGGAATTGAACGGTTCCATCATGGTTTCAAGTCCCATCGTGGCTCGTGTGGAATTGCCGTCTATTTCGTGATGAACACATCCTTGCGCGGAAACTTTTCAAAGACCGCGGGATCTTGCGAAAAATTCGTGGCGAGGATGTCGACGGGATTGCCAGCGATCCATTGCGATAGATTGATGGTCTGGTAATGCCCATTATTGAAGACGATAAGGATGCGGCCTTTGTCGCGCCCGATGTTTTCTATCGAGTGGCCGAAGCCCTGTGGAATATAGCCAACGTCGCCCTTGCTCAGATTCTCCTGCCGCCAGCGCCCATTCGAACCAAAGAGCGACACGCGGAAGTCGCCGCTCAGCACGTACTGCCACTCCGCCGCGTTGGGATGCCAATGCAGTTCGCGCAGAGCGCCCGCGTCCATCTCGAGCACCACGCCCGTCATCGTGGTGGAAATGGGGAACTGGGAGCCGTCGACACGCCATTCGAGGCCGCCGTTGAACGTCTCGTAAGGCTTCTGGGAGAGAAGGCTGTACTTGTGCGTCAGCGGCGGCGGCTTCCAACCTTGCAGAGGAACCGACGGAACAGCCGGCGGAATCTTTCCCTTGGCGAAATAAACCTCGTTCTTGGGGAAGTTCTCGAACGTCGACGGCGGAAGCCCGAAATTCTTGGCGAGCAACTCCTTTGGCGCGTGACCGAGCCAGTCGGTGATGCTGAAGGTGCCGAATTCGGAAAAGTAACCATTGTCAAAGACGAGAATGAAGTGACACGGGCTGTCGCCAAGCGTCTCCAAGACATGGGCATGACCGCGCGGGAAATACCAGACGTCGCCGGGACCAAAGTCATTGGTCTCCGAGCATCCCTGAGGATCGATGACCGTCGTGCGCACGCGCCCCTCGGTGACAAACGCCCACTCCGCCGCGGTGGCGTGCCAATGGAGTTCCCGCATGACGCCCGGCTGCATGCGCATCGAAACGCCGGCGAGCGCCTTCGAGATCGGCAACTGGACCACCGTGGCCTCCTTGCCGTAACTGCCGTCGATGACGCGCCCTTCTGATTTTTCCAATTCGAACTTGAAGGTCGGAAGCTCCCGCCCCGAAGTCACGGGATCTGGAACATTGTTCTGGAAACTATCGTCACCGCCTTCGGAACTGATGGGGAGGTTGCAATAGAACATGAGAGACTCCTGTTGAGCGCCGCCTTACATGCAATTGCCTTGCTCGTGCCGCCCAAGCCATGCGCCCGGCGTAAAGTCGATCGCTTTCGGGTTGGACACGCGTCATTTTGAACATTGCTTTCCTGTCTAGACATAGAGGAGCGTTCGGCCATTTCGCGATAGTCAGGCAAATTTCGCCGGCATTACCCATGTGCGTGAATCCACGTCACTCATGTGCGTGAATCCACGTCGAGCCGGCCCTTATGTTAGTTATGGCTTAACCCGCTGATTTAAGAAAGTTTTGAAGAGCGAGGCGACGGTGTCGGCGCTTGTCGTGAATGTGCCGGTGGCCATCATGCGAAACTCCATGTTCGCGTCGATTGCGGGGCGGCCTTTAGGATCAAGAGTCGAGCGGTCCGCGCGAGCGACTCCGGCAGGATTCCTTTATAACTTGTTGATTTAACAAATATTTGCTGGAGCGAGCCCCGGCTTCGCGCCTGCGGGCCGTCCCGCCGAGCGCGTTCAAGCCGTCCGCGCGGCTTGCTGGTCCGCGACTTGCGTATCGCCGGTCAGACGTTCATTTTCAGAAGGCGACACCGATGGCGTTCACCTCTATCTGTCACACCAGCGCCATGAGCGAAGGGAGCATGGGGCTCTTTCACGCCGGTCGTAAAAGCGTGCTCCTCGTCTGGCCCACGGGCGGCGAACTCAAGGCCTATCGCGGGCGCTGTCCGCACGCGGATATGCCGTTGAACGATGCCGCCTTCAACGGGCAGACCGTCACCTGCTTGCACCACCAGTGGGGTTTCGACTGCGCCAGCGGCAAGTGCGTGACACACCTCGTCCGCAACGCGCTCCACCCATACGCCCTGCGCGTGGAGCGAGACGAGATTCAGGTCGACGTTGGACCGACCAAGGCGGCGCGTTCGCCGGCGTGATCGACGTCGCCCGGCCCGGCGTCGACACGACCGCTCATTATCCCGAATTCGCGCGGCCTTGTGCGTCATCGCACGGCGTCACGACGGCCTTTCGGCTTTAATGCTCCCCATGCCGCCTCGGCATGCGCGCAAGGAGCGTCCCAATGACCACGATCTGTCTTCTGCTCTTCGTTTTCGGGCTGGGCACGATGTTCGCGGCGGGTTCCGCGCCGTAAGCGCTTGCCCGATTCCATGACTCGCATAGACGGGCGCATTGGCGCGTCACTTGCTCTTCCCCTTCACCGCCCGTGTTCCCGGCTTGCCCATGGTGGATCGCGGCAGGGGGCGGCCCAGCGGCCTCGCCTCGCCGCCGCCGAAGTTGTGCGGGCCCATGTCGGCGTCAGTGGGTTTTCGCGCCCTGGTGCCGGGAATCCCCGCCTCGCCTTCGCGGCGCGCGGCGGACAGATGCTTTAGCGGCCCCGCCTCGGCCAGAAGCTCGGCGCGTTGCAGGCGCTGGATTTCGTCGCGCAGCCGCGCCGCTTCCTCGAAGGCGAGATCGGCGGCGGCGGCCTTCATCCGCTTCTCAAGATCGGCCAGCACCGCCTGGAAATTATGCCCCGGCGCCAACTCGCTGTCGGTGTCGACGGTGAGGTGGTCCTGCTCATAGACCGAGCCCAGAATATCGGCGATGCCGCGCTTGATCGACGCGGGGGTGATGCCGTGCTCGGCGTTGTACGCCTCCTGCTTGGTTCGCCGGCGGTTGGTTTCGTCGATCGCGCGCTGCATCGATCCCGTGATTTTGTCGGCGTAGAGAATGACCTTGCCGTCGACATTTCGCGCGGCGCGCCCGATCGTCTGGATCAGCGAGGTTTCCGAGCGCAAAAAGCCTTCCTTGTCGGCGTCTAGAATGGCGACGAGGCCGCATTCCGGAATATCCAACCCCTCGCGCAAAAGATTGATGCCGACCAGCACGTCGAAGGCGCCGAGGCGCAGGTCGCGAATGATTTCGATTCGCTCGATCGTGTCGATGTCCGAGTGCATGTAGCGCACGCGCACGCCGTTCTCATGCAGATATTCGGTCAAATCCTCGGCCATGCGCTTGGTCAGCACGGTGACCAGCGCGCGATAGCCCAATTGCGCGACCGCGCGCGCCTCGTGCAGCAGATCGTCGACCTGCGCGCGCGCCGGGCGAATGTCGACGGGCGGGTCGATCAGCCCTGTCGGGCGAATGACCTGCTCGACGAAAACGCCGCCAGTCTGCTCCAGCTCCCATTTGCCGGGGGTCGCCGAAACGCTGACGGTCTGCGGCCGCATGGCGTCCCATTCCTCGAAGCGCAGCGGGCGGTTGTCGAGGCAGGAGGGCAGCCGAAAGCCATATTCGGCCAGCGTCGCCTTGCGGCGGAAGTCGCCCTTGTACATCGCGCCGATCTGCGGCACCGACACATGACTCTCGTCGGCGAACACCAGCGCATTGTCGGGCAGATATTCGAACAGCGTCGGCGGCGGTTCGCCCGGCTTGCGTCCCGTGAGATAGCGCGAATAATTCTCGATGCCGGCGCAGGCCCCTGTCGCTTCCATCATTTCGAGATCGAAACGCGCGCGCTGCTCCAGGCGCTGCGCCTCGACAACGCGGCCGACGCGATTCAATTCGGCCAGCCGCCCGCGCAGCTCCTCCTTGATGCCCTTGACGGATTGCAGCAGAGTCGGGCGCGGCGTCACATAATGCGAATTGGCGTAGACCTTCACGAATTCGAGATCGACCGTCTTCTTGCCGGTCAGCGGGTCGAATTCGTAAATCGCCTCGACCTCGTCGCCAAAGAAACTGACGCGCCAGGCGCGGTCCTCGTAATGCGC
>JBAWEN010000137.1:0-4260 GCA_049591215.1 Methylocystis sp.
CGGAAATGTTGCTTGCGAGTGTGCTTTTGCCGGCTCCGCCCTTTTGCGTGACGAATGCGATTGTGCGCATGTTCGTAGATCCGTGTTGGAGGTTTGGTGTTGACGCCGCGCCGAACTCCACGCTGAACGCACTTTGAAGAGCCGACAAAATTCCATCAGACTGAAAATTCCGCATCGGCGTTCACAGTATCGTAATAGTTGTAAGAGAGTTAATTTTTGGTTAATAACAGCCCTCGAATGGTAAACGCGCGCCTAACTTTTTTGCTTCCGCTCGGCGCGGAATTGGCGCGCGGCGCGGAGGCGCGCAAGCGCATGCGATTATTTTCCCAGAGAAAATCGTCGCGGGGACGAAAGTGAGCGATCTGTTTCGCGCCGCCGGCTTGGAGAAAGACGCGCCTCGTCCACTCGCGGACAGGTTGCGCCCGCGGCGTCTGAGCGAGATCGCTGGCCAGGACCATTTGCTTGGACCAGACGGCGCGCTGACCCGAATGCTGCGCGCGAAGGCGATCGGATCGCTGATTTTCTGGGGGCCGCCCGGCTCGGGCAAGACCACGGTGGCGCGCCTGCTGGCGCAAGAGACCACATTCGCTTTCGTCCAGATCTCGGCGATCTTCACCGGGGTCGCGGAGCTGAAGAAGGTTTTCGAGGCGGCGCGGGCTCGCCGCGCGACGGGCCAGGGCACGTTGCTGTTCGTCGACGAGATCCACCGCTTTAACCGGGCGCAGCAGGACAGTTTCCTGCCCGTGGTCGAAGACGGATCGGTGACGCTGATCGGCGCCACCACTGAAAACCCCTCGTTCGAACTGAACGCGGCGCTCCTGTCGCGCGCGCGGGTGATGGTCTTCCACGCGCTCGACCAACAGGCGATCGCGAAGCTGCTCGCGCGCGCCGAGGAAGTGGAGGGCAAGATTTTGCCGCTCGACGAGGATGCGCGCCTCGCCCTGATCGGCATGGCCGACGGCGACGGCCGCGCGGCCCTGACGCTCGCCGAGGAAATCTGGCGCGCGGCGGCGGAGGGAGAAATCTTCGACCGCCAAAAGCTCGTCGAAGTGGTTCAGCGGCGCGCGCCGATCTACGACAAGGCGCAGGAAGGTCACTACAACCTTATTAGCGCGCTGCATAAGTGCGTGCGCGGCTCCGACCCGGACGCGGCGCTTTATTATTTGGCGCGGATGCTGGACGCTGGCGAAGACCCGCTATTTTTGGCGCGGCGAATCGTGCGGATGGCGGTCGAGGATGTGGGGCTCGCCGATCCGCAGGCGCTCGTGGTCGCCAATGCCGCCAAGGACGCCTACGACTTTCTCGGCAGCCCGGAAGGGGAGCTGGCGCTCGCGCAGGCGGTGATTTATGTGGCGAGCGCGCCAAAATCCAACGCCGCCTATATCGCGTATAAAGCGGCGCAACGGCTCGCGCGAGAGCATGGCTCGCTGACGCCGCCGAAGGTCATTCTCAATGCGCCGACCAAGCTGATGCAGAGCGAGGGCTACGGCGACGGCTACGAATATGACCACGACTCGCCCGACGGTTTTTCAGGCCAGAACTACTGGCCCGAATCGCTCGGGCGTCAGAAACTCTATGCGCCGGTCGAACGCGGCTTCGAACGCGAGCTCGGCAAGCGTCTCGATTATTGGCGCAAGTTGCGCGACGATCGCGGTAGATCGTGAGAAGCGCCTGTAATTTCAACGAATTGATATAGGTCAATAATCGCTCGTCTGTGACCTATTTGTCACGCCGCTCAACAATCGAACGCGCGACGACGCAAATCGCTTGGTTTGAATTGACCGTCCTTAAGGCGCCAGCGTAAATTTAAATCATCGGCGCGGTCATTTCGACTTTCCGCCAGGCAATGTGGTTTCGGCCCGCGAAAGCTCTTCGCATTCCGAGTCCGCCAATCGCAAATTATATGGGGCGAAATAAAATGAACAAGTTCACCGCCGCCGCCAGCGTCGCTCTGGCGCTTGTCGCCGGATCGGCCTTCGCCGCCGATCTCCCCTCGCGTAAGGAAGCTCCGGTTTACGTCCCGCCGCCGCCGTCCTTCAGCTGGAACGGCCTCTACGGCGGTATCAATATTGGCTACGGCTTTGGTGCTGGCGGCCAGGAATATGGCGGCATCGCCTACATTTCTCCTGGGGCCCTCGTGCGCCGGACCGCGTACCCGGGCGGATCCGCGTTGGGCGGCACGTCCAATCTGAACGGCGTTCTCGGCGGCGGCCAGGTTGGCTACAACTGGCAGTTCTCGCCGTGGTTGGTTTTCGGCATCGAGACCGACATTCAGGCCTCGGACGTGCATAACACCGTGAACTCCTCCGCCGCCGTGCAGGACGCCTTCGGCACGCATCTCCAGTCCGCGACCTCGACCAAGAGCGTCGACTGGTACGGCACGGTGCGCGGCCGTGTCGGCGTCACGCCGTTCATCCCCAATCTCCTGATCTACGGCACCGGCGGCTTCGCTTATGGCGGCGTTAACCACGGCGTCGGCTTCTCGGACATTTACAGCGGTGCGTATGGCGGCCTTTCTAGCGTCGCGACCGCCCAATATGACAGCACCTCGACGGGCTGGACCGCCGGCGGCGGCATCGAATGGAGCCCCTCGGGTTTCCCGGCTTGGTCGGTCAAGGCCGAATATCTCTACGTCGATCTCGGCAACACGAGCGTTTCAGGCGTGAGCGTCGGCGGCAATCCGGTGTATGGCGCGACCTACAACTCGCCAACCCGCTTCCATACGGTCCGCGCTGGCCTGAACTGGCACTTCAACCCCTTCGCGCCGGCTCCGATCGTCGCCAAATACTGATCGCGAAACGCCCGTCTCAATGTGAAACCCGGCCCTCGCGGCCGGGTTTCTTATTTGAGGAGCGCGGCGTCCAACCTTCGCCATTGGATTTTGCGGCGGATCAACGTATATCCGCTCGGATGACGCGACGCCGGCGAGAAGCCGCGCCGGACGGGGACCTGAATAACCGAGGACGGACTATGAGCACCTTCGACAAACGCGAGGAATCGTTTGAAAAAAGTTTCGTCCACGAGGAGGAGTTGCATTTCCGCGCCGAGGCGCGCCGCAACAAATTGCTCGGCCTCTGGGCGGCCAAGAAGCTTGGCAAGACCGACGCGGAGGCGCAAGCCTACGCCGATGAACTCGTCGTCGCGGAGACCGCGCCTAACGCCAGCGATGTGGTGGTGGCTCGCGTGCTCAAGGATTTCGCCGCCGCCGGCGTCGACCAGTCCGAGCACCAGATTCGCCGCACCATGGACGAATTGCTGATCACAGCCAACGCCGAGATCAAGTCGGGCGCATAATTGCGTCGTCTGGCCGCGAGAGCGCGAGCCTTTGTTTACGCACTGGCGTAAACATACGGCTAATGAGCGAATCGAAAGCTTCCAAACTCCCCGCCGCCTCCGCCTTTCTCGCCAGCGCGGAAGTCGGCGAGGAGGCGGCGCGCTGGCTTGGCTTCCTCGCCGGGGAACGGCGCTCGTCGCGACACACCATCGACGCCTACGGCCGCGATCTGCGGTTTTTCCTGGGCTTCCTCGCCGAACACCAAGGCGCCCCGGCGGACTTCGCCGCGTTGAAGGCGCTGGAGCCGGCGGATCTGCGCGCCTTCCTGGCCAAGCGTCGCAATGAAGGATTGGAGAGCCGCTCGCTGCTGCGCGCGCTCGCCGCCGTGCGCTCCTTCCTCCGCTTTCTCGAAAAGAAGGGTCTCGCCAAGACCGATCTGTTCGGCGCCGTGCGCGCGCCCAAGCGTCCGCGTAGCCTGCCCAAAGCTCTGGCGATCGCCGACGCCCGCGATCTGATCGATCAGGGCTCCCGCGCTGGCGAGGCTCGCGAGCCCTGGGTCTTGGCGCGCGACGCCGCCGTGCTGGCGTTGCTTTATGGCGTTGGACTGCGCATTTCCGAGGCGCTGTCGATCGAGCGCGCGCGAGCGCCCATCGGAGCGATCGACCGCGTGACGATTCTGGGCAAGGGCGGCAAGACCCGCACAGTGCCGGTCATCGAGCCGGTGCGGAGGCTCATCGAAAGCTATCTCGATCTTTGCCCACTTGAGCTTTCCGGCGGACCTTTGTTCATTGGAACGCGCGGCGGGCCGCTGTCGCCGCGCATCGTGCAACTCGCGGTGCAGCGTATGCGCGGCGCGCTTGGCCTGCCCGACAGCGCGACGCCGCACGCGCTGCGCCACTCCTTCGCGACGCACCTTTTGGGGCGGGGCGGCGATCTGCGCACGATTCAGGAATTGCTCGGCCACGCCTCGCTGTCGACGACGCAGA
>JBAWEN010000138.1:0-6128 GCA_049591215.1 Methylocystis sp.
GAGTTCTCCCGTTTCACGATGGAGCGCAACTGGGGAGACGGGAAGCTCGACGTTCAGAAGACGCTGAGCCATCCCGATTGGCTCAACCGCGAACGCGCGCCCGGAGAGGTGATTACGCTGGATCTGACCGAGGAGGGCAAAGCCGAGTGAGAGACCGTGGATACGGCGAGCGCCCGCATCATTGGGCGAGAGGAGTTTCCCCATGAAGAGAGCGACGATATTCGCGCTTGGCGTCGCGGCGATCGCCAGCGCGGCGGCCGCTGTGACGATTTATGTGAATTGGAACGCCTTTGTTCCCATCGCGGCCATGGGGATCAATTATTTGCGCTACCTCGACGCGCCCGCGGGCAAGTTGATGGTCGAAACCGCGCCGGGCCTGGGCGGCGCGAACTCGGCGGCCGCCGCGCGCTCTCGGCCGCCGGATGACGGCCTGTGGCCAAGCTACAACAAGACGCTCGACTCCAACCGCTTCTCCTCCCTAACCGAGATCAACCGCGAAAACGCCGGCCGGCTCAAGGTGCTCTGCACCTACGATACGCACCAGTACACTGGCTTCAACTCGGGCCTGCTGATGGTGGATGGAGCGCTGCTGTTCGCGACCGAATATGACACCTATTCCATCGACCCGATCACCTGCGGTGAAAAATGGCATAAGCATGAGACCTATGCGCCGGGGACGCCGCAAGCGGTCAACCGCGGCGTCGCCTATCTCGACGGGCGCGTGTTCCGCGGGACGCAGGACGGGCGCGTGCTCGCCTACGACTTCAAGAGCGGCGAACGGCTGTGGGAAACAGCGATCGCGGACCCGAAGAAAAGCGAGAGCGCGCCCGCGGCCCCGATCGCCTGGAACGATCTCGTCTTCATCGGCAACGCTGGAGGCGATTTCAAAGGCGTGAAGGGCAGAATGTATGCGCTTGACGCGGCGACCGGGCGGATCGTCTGGGAGTTTTATCTCGTCCCCAGGCAGCCCGGCGATCCGACCCGCGGTCCTCAGGGCGTCTCGCCGCTCGACGCCTCGAGTTGGGATGTGGCTGGCGGCTCGCCGATTTCGGGCGGCGCGACCTGGACTTCCTACACGCTCGATCCCACGACCGGGCTGCTCTATGTTCCCGGCGGCAATCCCGCGCCCGATTTCGCCGCGGCCCTGCGAGGCGGCGCGAATCTCTATACGGATTCAGTGGTGGTTCTCGACGCCAGGACTGGAGCCTATCACACTCATTTCAAGCTCAGCCCCAAGGACTGGCACGACTGGGACGTCTCAAGCGCGCCCGCGCTCGTCACGACCGCTTCGGGCAAACACGTGATGCTTGTCGCGCCCAAGGATGGCCATCTCTATGGCTTCGACCTCGACACGAAAGAGCGGCTTTATCGCGTGCCGGTGACGGCGGTGGAGAACGCCGACGTGCCCTTCTCCGCGGAGAAGAGCGTGCATTTCTGTCCCGGGTCGATCGGCGGCGCCGAATGGAACGGGCCGGCCTACGACCCGCAAAATAATCTCGTCCTGGTCGGCGAGGTGCAATGGTGCACGACCGTCAGGCTCGAACCCACGCGCAAGATCGAGGGCGCGGCGAAATTCACTCCCTGGTCCGCGGAGGATTCCATCAATCCCTTCAACGTGTGGGGCAAGGCCGATCCCGTGTTCCAGTGGGCAGGCTGGCTCTATGCGGTCGACGCGGACAGCGGTCAATGGCGCTGGCGGGCCAAGACCAACTACCCCGTGCAGAGCGGCGTGGCGCCGACAGCGGGCGGCGTGGTGTTTTTTGGCGACATGGGCGGCAATTTTCATGCGCTCGACGCGGACACCGGCCGCGAACTCTGGGGCGAAAAGATCGGCGGCGCGATCGGCGGCGGCGTCATCACCTACGCCACGCAGCAGGGTCAACGTGTCGCCGCGGCGACCGGTCTCACCGAAATCCTGTGGCCAACCGAGATAACGACAGCCAAGGTTTCGATCCTCGGCGTCGCCAAGAATTGAGGGCGCCGCGCATGATCGGTTATTCGCCTCGTCCAGGCCTCGGGCATCGTTTCGACCGCCAGGGCGGCGCTTTTCCACGGCGGCCGGCGTAGCCAACAGTTCGTTCACCACGGGTCGACGAAGACGGACTGGCCGGCTAGATTTGCGTTCAATCGATGCAACCGCTCCGAGGCGCCAACATGCTGCAATCGAGCGCATCCGAGTCGGCGGGGATTCCGGCGACCCTGACGCAACCCGGGGCGTTGAAATTCTGGGCGGCGGTCATAGTCACGGGACTTGGCGCCGGCGCCAGCGCGGGCGCGCTGATGCTGTTGTTGCGGACGGTGCAACACTGGGCGTGGCCTGGGCCAGGCACATTGCTGGAATCCGCTTCGACGGCCGATCCCGGTCGGCATCTCGCCGTTCTCCTGGCCGCGGGACTGCTGGCGGGCGTGGGGCAGATGATCTTGGTTCGGCTCACCAGCGGCAACGGCATCGACATCACGGAAGCCATCTGGTTTTCCGCCGGGCGATTGCCGGCGTTGCGGACGCTCGGCAGCGCTTTATTGTCGATCGTTATCGTCGGCATGGGGACTTCGCTGGGCCGCGAAGGCGCGCCAAAGCAGGCTGGAGCCGTTATCGCCAATGCGCTGTCCGATAGAGCCAAGCTGTCCGACGAACAACGCCGTCTGCTGGTGGCGTGCGGCGCCGGAGCGGGGCTAGCCGCGGCCTATGGGGTGCCGCTTGGCGGCGCGTTGTTCGCGATTGAAGTGCTGCGCGGAATCCTGGCGTTGCGGTTGGTGTTGCCCGCGCTGCTCACATCGTTGATCGCGACGCTCGTTTCCTGGACGGTTCTTCCCGATGCGCCGACCTATTTCATACCGAGTTTTCAAAGCTCGCCGTCGGTCATTTGCTGGGCGATGCTGGCGGGACCCGTCATTGGGTTGGTCTCCGTCGGCTTTGTGCGATTGATCGCTTTCGCGGACCGCCACAAGCCCGGCGGCTGGATGCGATTTTACGCGCCTGCCGCGGCGCTCGGCCTGCTCGGGCTTGTCTCGATTTCGTTTCCGCAATTGCTCGGCAATGGCAAGGACCTGGCGCAGTTGACCTTCGCCGGCGAAGTCGCGACCGCGCCGTTGCTAATACTGCTGGCGCTAAAGCCGATCGCGACCGCCCTTTGCCTCGGCAGCGGCGCGCCGGGAGGTTTGTTTACGCCGTCGCTGACATTCGGAGCGCTTTTGGGAGCCGCGCTGGGCTATGCCTGGTCCTTGCTGTGGCCCGGGCCGCCAATGGGCTTGTTCGCGGTTATTGGGGCGGCGAGCACGGTGGCGGCGACGACGCAAGGACCCATCTCGGCGGTGGTGCTGATGATGGAGCTGACCGGTCATGACCGATCCTTTATCGCTCCACTGCTGCTCGCGGTCGTCGGCGCCACATTGGTTTCGCGTGGCGTCGAACCGCGATCCATCTATGATGCGCGTCTCAGCGACGAACAGGTGAATGCGCGGCTGAAAGCCAGAGAGCCTGCGGCGCTCTGATCTATTGGGCGTTACTTCCGCGTCGCCTATGCTTTCGCGGCGAGCGCGGTTTTGATGGCGTCTTCCATGGATTTGTCGAAGGATGTGCGCAACACGGCGCCGCCCACACCTTTCAAATCCTCGAGCACCTTATCCGTTGTCATCTTTTTGACGAGCAGGAACAGCGCGGCGCCGCCCACCGGAACGGCTTGCGCGACGTCCTTCATGAAGTCGTCGTTAATGCCGAAGTCGGTGAATGCCCCGGCAAGGGCTCCAGAAGCCGCGCCGAGCGCGGCGCCCGCCACTGGCACCATGAAGATTAGCCCAATGAGCGCGCCCCAGAACGCTCCCGAAACGCTTCCGACCGCGGTTGTGCTGACGAGCTGATTGAGTTTGATATTTCCGTCTGGCTTTTTCACCGCGACCACGGCGTCGCCTAGCTCGATGAGATATTCCTTTTGCATGGCGAGCAATTTCTCGCGGACTTCCTCGGCTTTCTGCTCCGAGGGAAAAGCAATCACGAGCAAGTCATTCATGGCGTCGCCCCAAGTGTTTTATTCGTTGAAATTAACCAGGCGTCCATTGATGCCCGCCGCTCTATTCGAGCGGCCGTTCCGAGCCGCCGCCGATTTTGACCTCGAAGATCCTGATCTCATCGCGGACCGCGCTCAAGGCGGCGTGCGGCAGCGCGATCTTTTCAAGCGCTTCGGTAGGCAGCGCTCCGCTCTTCGCGGCCAATTCTTCTATCGCCGAAAGGCGCGCCGTTTCGAGGCGTTGTCGAAGGTCGTGAACGGGGGAGGAATTAGTCATCGAATTCTCCCGAATTACTGACGTGAAACCGTGGCGGCGATAAGCGGCCTGATCGCCAAGGTTATTTAGTAATTCACCCTTCGAATCAAGGGGCTATTTCATGGCAAGACGCCGTTTAACAGTCCTTCTCGAGCGAAACCTAGAGAATCGGGCGCGATAAACCAGAGCTGATCCTTTCGCGAGCGAAGCAACGCGCGGGCAAGGCCGAGCGCGCGTTAACAACCGCTACAGCCCTAACTTATCGAGCGTAATCGGCAGGTCGCGGACGCGCTTTCCGGTCGCGTGGTAGACCGCGTTCGCGATCGCCGCCGCGACGCCAACAATGCCGATCTCGCCGACCCCCTTGACGCCCAATCGATTGCTGTCGTCGGGCTCGCCGACGAAGATGACCTTGATGTCGTGGATGTCCGCGTTCACCGGCACATGATATTCGGCGATGTTGGCGTTCATGATGCGCCCAACCTTGTGATCGATCAACGTCTCCTCGTGCAGCGCCATGCCGATGCCCCAGACCACGCCCCCCAAAATCTGGCTGCTCGCGGTCTTGGTGTTCAGTATACGCCCCGCGGCGATCGCGCTGACGACGCGCGTGACGCGGATCACCCCGATCTGCTCGTCGACTTTCACCTCGGCGAAAATCGCCGAGTGCGTGTTGTGCGCGCGCGCGATATCATTGCTGGGGTTGTAGGTTTTCTCCTGTTCGATCCGGTCCACGGCGGCGTGCCGCATGGCGTCCGTGATCGACACCGAACGCGACGCGTCGCCCTTGCTCATCAGCTTGCCGTCCGCGAGCGTGACTTCGCCGGGCGCCATGTTCGCGAGCGGCGACCCCGGCATCCGTTTGGCCAGACGCAACAACTCGTCGCGGATTGCGTCGGCTGTCGTCGCGATCCCATTGGACACCGAGGCCGCGATCCATGATCCGCCTTCGACCGGCGATCGCGGGAGGCTTGAGTCGCCGAGATTGATGCTGATGTTCTGGAGCGGCAGCCCAAGCATGTCCGCCGCGACCTGCGCCATGATGGTGTAGCTGCCCGTGCCAATATCGGAGGTGGCGCACGCGACCTCCGCATGGCCGTTGGCGCTTAACGTGATGCGCACGGTGATCGGCGCTTGCAACGCCTCCCACACGCCGGTCGCCATGCCCCAGCCGACCAGGTCGCCGGCGTCCCGCATCGAGCGCGCCTCGGGACTGCGTTTGTCCCAGCCGAAGGCCGCCGCGCCCTGGCGGTAGCATTCGCGCAGCGCCTTGCTGCCGAACGGCCGATCATTGATCTGATCGCGCCCGGAATAACATCGCAGACGGAGTTCGAGCGGATCGAGATCGAGCGCGACCGCTAGCTCGTCCATCGCGGATTCAAGCGCGAAGCAAGCGGTTGAAGCGCTTGGCGCGCGCATGTCGCATGGGGTCGCGAGATCGAGCCGCGCGAGCTTGTGCTCGTATCTCGCATTGGCGCATTTGTAGAGCAGGCCCGACCAGCCGGTCTCTTGCCGGAAGAAATCCTCGTATCGCGAGGTCACGGTGATCGCGTCATGCATGATCGCGTCAAGAGTTCCGTCGGCGTTGGCGCCGAGCTCAATTCGCTGAATCATCGCGGATCGGTAGCCCAGCGCGTACATTTGCGGTCGCGTCAGCACGACCCGGACCGAGCGCCGCAGCATGCGCGCCGCCAGCGCCGCCAGCACCACCTGAAACCGCGGGCGCAGGCCCGAGCCGAACGCGCCGCCCACGAACGGCGAGACGACACGCACATCCTCAAGCTTCATGCCAAACACGCCGCACAGATAGCGCTGGACGTTCTGCACGCCTTGCGTCTTGTCGTAGACCGTCAGCTTGCCGTCGCCAT
>JBAWEN010000139.1:0-6941 GCA_049591215.1 Methylocystis sp.
TCCCTGTTGAGCGGCGACCTGGACGTCGCAGCGCGCGACGCTTGCATCGAGGTCCACGCACAGAGCTTCGATATATTTGCCGATGTCCATCAGGCGAACATCGGATTGGCGACTGAGCCGTTCATGAGCTCTCGCGATCGCGGAAACACGGTTCGACGCCTCGGCCAGATGGCCGGCCAGAGTCTCGTCGCCGACATCGCGTGCTTGCAAGCTCAGCATGCTGGAGACGATCGTCAGGCTATTCTTGACCCGATGGTTCATCTCCTTCAAAAGCGTCTCGTCCCGCTCCAGCGCCGCCTTAAGCATGCTTACGTGGCGCTCTCGCTCGATAGCCATGCCCAGAATATTCGCGGCGCCTTGCAAAAATGCGAGATCATGTTCTTCGAAGTCGTTGGAGTCGCGGCTGTCTACTTCCAGGACTCCAAAAGGACGGCCGTCTCCTTGCAAGATCACGTTCATCGCGCGCTGCACGCCGTGCCCGCGGAGAACCTCGGGCGTGCGAAAACGCTGCTCCCTTTCCAGATGGTTCGAGATCACGGGCTTTCCCGTTACCAGCGCGAAGCCGGCGGGAGACTCAAGGTCCGCGCCAACGCTCGCGACGCCCACGACGCCTGGCTTCCAACCAACTCCGGCGCGAACGAGAAATCGATTTTCGCTCGGCACATGTTCGAGGACCTTGCAAAACTCGGCATGAAGCCCGTCCGCGGTCAGACGGGCGGTTTCGTTGAGCAACTCGTCGAACGTGGCGCCTTGCAACGCCGACACCCCGAGTTGAGCCAAAATCTCCTGCTGCCGAATGCGCGCCTGCAGCGCGCGCGGAGTCAAATCTGGTCCCTCGTTCGAGGCCGGTTCAACCTTAGGCGAATTGGCTTCTTCGCGGTCGCTCATGGTCCACTGGATTCCTAATGAAGTGGCGGCGGGAATATGCGCCAGAGAACAGCTTGGCGCAATCGTTTGAGCAGAGGTTACGCGCCAATCCTTGGCGAATTGAGGCGAACGCGGCGCCAAATAATCACGCGACGTTACATTGGACCGCGCACGCCGACGCTACGGACGGACCGCGCGCGCGATACGTGCTAACGTCGCGACACGTCGACTTCGCCGACGAGACGACCGCGCCCCAAGGGACAACGCCATGACAAGCATTTCATTCCACGGAAAAAAGCTGTTGCTTGTCGAGGACAACCCGGTCATCGCGATGGACGCTCAGCTATTCCTGATGGACGCTGGCGCCATTGTCAGCGCGGCGGCCACTGTGCTCGAGGCGCTGGATCTTATCGCTCGGAGCGAGCCGGATTTCGCCATTCTCGACATGAATCTCGCCGCGGAAAGCAGCTTTCCTGTCGCTCACAAGCTCCATGAGTTGGGGATCGCGTTCATTTTCGCGACGGGATATGGCGAAAGCGCCGCGCCTCCCGCCACACTGGCCTATGCCCCAGTGGTCGCCAAGCCCTATAAAGGATCGCGGCTGCTTACCGCGCTCGCCGAAGCCGCGCGGCTTCGCGAACCGCGGGGTTAGTCGAGGAGCGCCCCGTTTGGGATGCGCGCAACCGTTCTCGGGCCGATCAACGCCTTGAATTCCACGCGGCGCCCACGATGCAAGCGGAGCGCATGCCTCGAAAGGAGCGAATGGACCTTTCTCCGATTGTTCCCCGGGGCTCTTAGGGAGCGCGAGCGGGACTATTTTTGCGTTTGGCTGGGAACAATTGAGCGCCCGCCGCGTCTAACGTTGGATCGGCCAATCCAGTTTGGTGTCGGAAGCATGGCTGTGACACCATAAGGAAGCACCATGTCTGACGATCCGAGCAGCAAAAACTCAAAGGATAAAGACGTTCTGTATTCCGCGATGGCTAATGACCAGACGCCACGGTGTTCAGCGGCCGAGACCAACTTGGAGAAAATGATCGCGGATCGCCTCAAGCAATATTATGCAACCAGGCTGTCGCAGCCGCTCCCCGATAAATTCGCGGCCCTGCTTAGGGACCTCGCCAACAAAGAGGCCGAGTGATGAGCGAGCACGCGGGCCTCGACTGGCACACGAGTTTGCTAGAGTTGCTCCCGAACTTGCGAGCATTCGCGAACTCGCTTTGCAGGGATGCGGATTATGCCGATGATCTTGTCCAACAAACTTTGTTGAAGGCGTGGAAAGGCAGATATAGCTTCCATGAGGGCAGTAATCTGAAAGCTTGGCTTTTCGCCATACTCCGTAACACGTTTCTCACGGAGTTGCGAAAAAGGAAATACGAGGCCGAAGATCCGGACGATGAACTCCAAAATTCTCTGACCAGTCGCGGTGGTCAACAGGCGCACATGGACATGCTGGATTTCGAGCTCGCGCTCTCTAAGCTTCCACAGGAGCAGCGCGAGGTGCTCATTCTCGTCGGCGCCGAGGGTGTCTCATACGATGAGGCGGCCCTGATCTGCGGCTGCGCTATCGGCACGATCAAAAGCCGGATGAGCCGCGCCCGCGAAAAACTTTGCGAGCTGATGGGGGTTGGCGGAGCGGAAGATTTCGGGCCCGATAAGTCGGATCTCGGTCAAAACACAGTCGCGACCAGCTAAAACGCGCGGAGGCGGATCAGGACTCGGAAGACAGGTTTCGCGCTCTTCGAATTTAGTCTTGGACCCGACGCGAAAATCGGCCGAGGCGGACGATTTCGACCGCGAAACAAACCGAGGAGTTGAAGCAGGTTTTAACTTTCCAACGCGGGCCAAAACATATGACGCCTTGCAGGAGCAAAAAGAGGATACCGCGAAAATGAGCAGTTCGATCTCCGATTTCGTGGCCCCGCGACTTCCGACGCTGCGCAGGTTTTCGCGGGCGCTGAATGGATCGCAGCAAAGGGGCGACGCCTATGTGGTCGCGCTCCTCGAAATGCTCATCGCGGATCATCGCGCATTCCGAAGAGATCTGCCTCCGAAATTGGCGCTTTTTCAACTCTACATGCGAGTGTGGAACGCCGTCCCGATCAACGGCGAGTCGGACCCCGCGATGGAAGATATCGGCGCGGCCGATCGCCAGATCGAGACGTTGACGCCGAGACCGAGACAAGCGTTTCTTTTGGCCGCGCTCGAGAATTTCGCGACCAGCGAAATCGCCACGGTGCTCGAGTGTCCCGAAAGTGAAGTTCGTCAATTGGTGAACACCGCGGGCAAGGAAATTTCCGCGCAAATAGCCGCGAAGGTGCTCATAATAGAGGATGAACCGGTCATCGCGATTGAACTCGAAGCGATCGTCACGGAAATCGGTCATCTGGTCTGCGGCGTCGCCGCCACTCACGGCGAGGCGGTGGCGCTGGTCGATCGAGTGGAGCCGGGCTTGATCCTTGCCGATATCCAGCTCGCGGATGGAAGTTCCGGCATTGACGCCGCGTACGAGATATTGCAACGAATACAGGCGCCCCTGATATTCATCACCGCCTATCCAGAGCGTCTGCTGACCGGTGATCGGGTAGAGCCCACTTTCATCATCACCAAACCCTTCAAACCGGAGATGGTTAAGGCCATGGTCAGTCAGGCGCTGTTCTTCGATCTCAGGGCTTCGACAAAGCGCGAGGCCGCTGCTTGACCAAGGTGACGGCCGCGAGCCGAGCGCCGCCGCGATCTCGTGAGTAGAACCAGGCCGGGCCGCCCGTGCGCGTATTCCCGAACGAGTTTGGATCTGACAGGAAGGGTGTAAGTTGTCAGAACGGACAATTATAGAATTGAGCCGGGAAGACATTTCTTCCGCAATATCGTCGTTGGGTGATTGTTTGCTCGCGACGAGCGTCGATTGTGTCAAATTGATTGATATTGACGGATGCGTCCGCTTCGTAAATGACGCGGGGCTCGCTCTGTTGGAGGCGGACTCCTTCGCCGCGCTGCTTGGCAAGCCATGGGTCGAATTTTGGCCGGAAGAGGCGCGGCCGCTTGTTCAGGACGCCCTTAACGAAGCACGACGGGGCCGCATAGCCCGTTTCACGGCTGCCTGCCCGACGATGAAGGGCGTTCTCAGATGGTGGGAGGTCGTCGTCGCGCCGCTGCCCGACCGAGCGGCGCGGTCGGGTCTTTTCATGGCGACATCGCGCGACGTTTCGAAAGAAAAAGCCCGTGTGGAAGCCGTCGACGCCGCGGCGTTCAAATTTCGCGCGCTCGCGAATAGCATCGCGCAGCTCGCATGGATGGCGAACGAGTCGGGATATATCTTTTGGTACAATAAGCGATGGTTCGATTATACCGGGTCGACGCCCGAAGAGGCGGAAGGTTGGGGCTGGCGCGCCGTGCATCATCCCGAACATGTCGACAGAGTCGTAAAGAAAATTTCCGAATGCTTTCGCACCGGCGAGGAGTGGGAGGACACGTTTCCACTGCGGGGCGTCGACGGCGCATATCGCTGGTTTTTATCGCGCGCGCATCCTGTCCGCGACGATCAAGGTCGCATTACAGTTTGGTGCGGCACGAACACCGACATCACCGACGAGCTCAATTACCGTCAGCGCCTGGAAAAGAAAGCGCGTCTTATCGACCTGTCGCATGAGGCGATTCTCGTGCGCGATGCAGACGACAGAATTGAGCGTTGGAACACCGGCTGCGTCGAACTTTTCGGATATACCCGCGAGGAGGCGCTCGGCGCCAAATGCGACGAGCTTTTGAAATCGGAATTTTCGAACAACAAGGCGGAGGTCGCGGCGTCGTTGCGAGAGACAGGCTTCTGGAGCGGCGAATTGCGTCATCTGGCCAAGGACGGCACGCCCGTGTGGGTCGATAGTCGCCAACAACTGCTCCACTTCGACGAACAAAGCGTCGTTATCGAGTGCGACCGAGATATTACGGATCGGCGCGCCGACGACGAAGTCAGGAATCTACTCATGGGCGAACTCACCCATCGGGTGAGAAATTCTCTTGCGATCGTGCAAGCGCTGGCGAGGCAAACTGGACGTCACGCGACGAGCGTCTCTAAATTCCTGCATGATTTCGGGGGGCGGATCGAGGCGATGTCGTCCGCGCACAGTCTCTTGTCCGAAGCGCAGTGGCGTGGCGTGGATATGCGCGCGCTGATCGAGAGCCAGACGACCGCGCTGTTTGGCCCCGATCACGCTGTATCCATATCTGGAGCCCAGGTTATCCTCAGCGCGCAGACGGCGATGCAACTGGTGCTGATACTGCACGAGTTGGCGACGAACGCCGAAAAATTCGGCGCTATGAGCGACACATGCGGGCGCCTGGATGTTTCGTGGGAAGATGTTCGAGGCGAACCCGGCAAGGTGGAGGTCGAGTGGAAGGAGTCGGGCGGTCCCAGAGTGTCCGCGCCGAATTCGAAAGGCTTCGGATTGTCGTTGATCGAACGTTCGAAAAACCTGCCGTATCTCCTCATGAACCTGGAGTTCGCGCCGACTGGCCTCGTATGCAGGATGAAGATCGACGCGGACCGAGCCAGGAAGCACAACCGCGCCTATTTTAGTCCTCACAGGTCTTATCGAGTTTAGCCCCCACGCCGAGCGTCATCAATTTTCGTCGAGCACGGACCTGACTTTTCGCGCAAGATTCTCCACGGTGAACGGCTTGGGCAGGAAATTTACGTCAGGATCGAGAATGCCATTGTGGATCACCGCGTTACGACTGAAGCCAGTCGTGTAGACGACCTTAAGGTCGGGGCGGCGGCTCAGCGCCTCCTTGGCGAGTTCGCGCCCGCTCATCTCGGGCATCACCACATCCGTGAACAGCAAGCTGACGCCGGGGTTCGCGTCGAGTAGGGCAAGAGCTTTTTTCCCGTCCTCCGCGACAATGACTTGGTAGCCGAGTTCTCGGAATGCTTCTTCGACGACCAGACGCATCCGCTCTTCGTCTTCAACGACAAGGATGAGTTCTTCAGAGCGTCCCAAATCGGTCTGTAATTTGAGCCTTGGCTGGGTCGCGACCGGCACGGTCTCGCCGTGGAAGCGGGGTAGGTAAATTTTTATGGTCGTTCCATGCCCCATCTCGGAGTAAATCTTTATGTGTCCGCCCGATTGCTTTACGAAGCCATAGGCTTGACTGAGCCCCAGTCCCGTTCCTTTCCCCGTCGCCTTCGTGGTGAAAAAGGGATCGAACGCTTTAGCGATTACTTCGAGAGGCATGCCCGATCCCGTGTCGGTCACGGCGATCAACACATATTGTCCCGGAGCCAATCCGACGTGCTCGCGGACATATGTTTCATCCAAATCGGCGTTGGCGGTTTCGATCGTCAGTTTCCCGCCGGTCGGCATGGCGTCTCTCGCATTCACCGCGAGATTCAGCAGCACGCTCTCCAACTGATTGCCGTCCACATGCGTCCGCCAGAGACCCCCCGCCAGAATAGTTTCTACTTCGATCTCCTGGCCCAAGCTGCCGCGTAAAATCTCGGACATGCCCGATACGAATTTATTGGCGTCGATAGATTGCGGCGCGAGCGGCTGCTGCCTGGCGAAAGCGAGCAGACGCTGGGTCAAGTGAGCCGCCCGGTCAGCTCCCTCCGCGGCGCCGTCGATAAACCGCTGGACCTCGGTTTCTCCACGGGCGATCTGCCGCTTCAAAAGATTGAGGTTGGCGAGGACGACCGCGAGCATATTGTTGAAGTCATGCGCGATGCCGCCGGTGAGTTGACCGATCGCCTCCATTTTCTGAGCTTGCCGGAGCTGGCCCTCCAAACGTTCGCGCCTTTCGGCCTCGCTTTCCGCGAGCGCCAGCGCTTCGTTGAGCTTGTCATTCGCGGCCTTTGCTTCAAGCAACTGCTTTTGATTGTCGCGATTGAACGCCAGGCCAAGCACCGCGGATAGGAGCAGACTGGCTAACAGTCCAACCTCCGAGAAGAGCGAAGTAGCGTGCGCCATGCTGCTTCGTGAAACAACAAGCGCATTCTCGGCCCCAATCATTTCGGCGATGATCGCGCGGGCGTCGTCCATGAGAAATTTCGCGCTTCTGAGGTAATCAACGTCAGGCGACCA
>JBAWEN010000140.1:0-2951 GCA_049591215.1 Methylocystis sp.
TCCGCCGCCAGGTCGTCGTAGCTCAGGAACTGTCCACTTTCGCTTCGCGCCCAGGACGGCAAATGAACTTCGTAGATCGACAAGGGCGCGCGGCGCGGATTGTTCCGCGCGCGGTCGGCGATGAAGGGCTCGTCGGTCCAGGGGAAGGGCGCGTCGGCGACAACGATCGACGCCGTGGCCGGGCGCAGTTCGCCGGCGCGGCCGAACGGATCGGCCTTGAGCGGCGTCAGCGCGCCATTGGCCCCCACGATCTCGAATTTGTAGCGCGGTCCGGCGCCGACGCCGGGCAGGAATATCTCCCAGACGCCGCTGTCGACGCGCTTGCGCATTTGCCCGCGCCGCCCGTCCCAATCGTTGAAATCGCCCACGACGGACACGCGCCGAGCGTTGGGAGCCCAGACGGCGAAGTGAGCGCCTTCCACGCCCTCGTGCTTGAGCACATGCGCGCCAAGCCGCTGATAAAGCTTTTGATGCGCGCCCTCGACCAAAAGATAATCGTCAAGCGGACCGAGCAGCGGCCCGAAGGCGTAAGGATCATGATAATCCCATGATCCCCCGGCGTTTCGAGCATGCAGCACATAGGGAAAGCGTTCGGTCGCCCCGCGGACCAAGCCCTCGAAAAAGCCATCCGAATGGACGCTCTCCAGCGCAGCGATCTCCCGGCCCTCCGGCGTTCGCGCATGGACCGTTTCGGCCCTTGGAACGAAAGCCCGGATCACGAAACCCGCCGGGGTTTCGTGCAGCCCCAAGACCTTGAACGGATCGCCGCGGCGGGCGGAAAGGATCGCCTCGATCTCGCCTCGCCCGAGGCGCCAAGCGTCGTCCGCGCTATCGGAGATTCGTGTCACTGCGTCTCGCCGCGGCCAGTGGTTTTCTCGTTCAACAGTAAAGAAAAACCACGCGTCGCGCCAGCGCGGCATTGTCGCGGGGTAGCTGAATCCGATGCGGATCGACCTAGACCGGCACGTTCCAAATCTCCCGCGCATATTCCCTGATCGTGCGGTCGGAGGAAAACCAGGCGACGCGCGCGGTGTTCAGTATGGTTGAGCGCCGCCACGCCCTCTGGTCGCGCCAGCGCGCGTCGACCAGGGCCTGCGCGTCCCAATAGGCGTCGAAGTCCTTCGAGATCAGGAAGTGATCGTAATAGGTGAGCGTGTCGACCAGTTGCGCGTAGCGGTTGGGGTCGTCCTGTGAAAATGCGCCCATCGCCACCGCTTGCAAGGCGTCGGAGAGGCGCGGGCTCGCCGCCATGGCCTCGCGCGCGTCTATGCCCTTGGCTCTGCTCGCCTCGACCTCGGCCGCGGCCAGGCCGAAGATGAAGATATTGTCGGCCCCGACCCGCTCCTTGATCTCCACATTGGCGCCGTCCAGCGTGCCGATTGTCAGCGCTCCATTGAGCGCCAATTTCATGTTGCCGGTGCCCGAAGCCTCCATGCCGGCGGTCGAGATTTGCTCGGAGAGATCCGCCGCTGGAATGATCACCTCGGCCAGGCTGACGTTGTAATTAGGCAAGAACACCACCTTCAGCAGCCCGCGTGTATCCTCGTCGGCGTTCACGACCTTCGCCACGTCGTTGGCCAGCTTGATGATCAGCTTGGCTTGATGATAGCTCGCCGCCGCCTTTCCCGCGAAAATTTTCACGCGCGGGACGAACTCGCGGTTCGGCTGCGCCTTGATGTCGCGATAGAGCGCGATCGTGTGCAGAACATTGAGCAGTTGGCGCTTGTATTCGTGGATGCGCTTGATCTGCACGTCGAACAGCGCGCTCGCGTCCACCCTCACATCCACGCGGTCGAAGATCAGTTTCGCCAGACGTTCCTTGTTGGCGCGCTTGGCGGCGGCGAAGCGCTGTTGAAATCCGGGGTCGTCGGCGAAACTCTCGAGTTCGGCGAGATGGGTGGGATCGTCGAACACCCGCGGCCCGATCGTCTGCGCGATGAGGTTCGAAAGCTGCGGGTTGGCTTCGAGCAGCCAGCGGCGGAAGGTGACGCCATTGGTCTTGTTGACGATGCGGTCCGGATAGAGCTTGTGGAAATCGTGGAAAACGGTCTCCTTGATGAGTTCGCTGTGCAGCGCCGAGACGCCATTCACCTTGTGGGAGCCGAGAAAGGCCAAGTTTCCCATGCGCACCTGGCGGCCGTTGTGCTCGTCGATCAGCGAGACATTGGCCAGCGTCGCGCTGTCGGAGACGCCTTTTTCGCGCAATGCGTCGAGATGCAGCGCGTTGATCAAATAGATAATCTGCACATGGCGTGGCAGCAGCCGCTCCATCAGTCCGACCGGCCAAGTCTCCAGCGCCTCGGGCAGCAGCGTGTGGTTCGTATACGAGAAGGTCGCCTGGGTGATCGTCCAGGCGTCCGTCCAAGCGACGCCATGCACGTCGACCAGCAACCGCATCAATTCGGCGACGCCGATCGCCGGATGGGTGTCGTTGAGCTGGATGGCGACCTTATCGCTTAGCTTTCTGATATCGCCGCTTTGCTTCATATGGCGGCGGATCAGGTCTTGCAGCGAGGCGGAGGCGAAGAGATATTCCTGGCGCAGCCGCAACTCCTGCCCCGCCGGCGTGGAATCGCTGGGATAGAGCACCTTGGAGATCGACTCCGCGCGCATCTGATCGGCCTGCGCGCCGACGTAATCACCGGCGTTGAACACGTCGAGCCGCAGCGGGTCCGGCGCGCGCGCCGACCATAGACGCAACGTATTCACGTGCTTTCCGCGCCAACCGACCACCGGCGTGTCATAGGCCACGGCCTCGACGGTTTCCGCCGGACGCCAGACATGCGCCAGGGCGCCGTCGGCCAGACGCGCGCCGTCGACGTGGCCGCCAAAGCCGATGTCGTAGACGATTTCGGGGCGGGCGAACTCCCATGGATTGCCGAAGGACAGCCAGTCCTCGGGGTATTCGTGCTGCCAGCCGTCCTTGATGGTCTGTCGGAACAGGCCGTGGT
>JBAWEN010000141.1:0-6668 GCA_049591215.1 Methylocystis sp.
ACCCGCTTCGATCTCGCCTCCGAACGCGGATTCAACTGGATCATCAAGCAATATGCGCGCGCCCTCGATGTCGTCCTCGAGCACCAGCCGTTGACGCTGCTCGCGGCGGTCGCGACGCTTGTTCTCACCTGTCTGCTTTATGTTGAAATTCCAAAGGGGTTTTTTCCGTTGCAGGACACGGGGGCGATCCAGGGGATTTCGGAGGCGAGCCAGGAAATTTCCTTCGCCGCGATGACCGAAAGACAACAGGCTCTCGGGGATGTCATAGGCGGGGATCCCGACGTCGCCAGCTTCAGTTCCTTCATCGGCGTCGACGGAGCCAACACGACTTTGAACACCGGACGGTTTCTAATCGAGCTGAAGCCGTTCGGCGCGCGCAAGTCGCCCGTCGCCGAGGTGATCGCCCGTCTCCAGAGGTCCACCGCGCGGGTGAAGGGCGTAAAGCTCTATATGCAGCCCGTGCAGGATTTAACGATCGACTCGAGCGTCAGCCGCGCCGGCTATCATTTCGTCGTCGAGAACGCCAATGGCTCGGAATTGCAAACGTGGGTTCCGAAGCTTTTGGGGCGGTTGCGCGATCTGCCGGAAATCACCAACGTCGCGAGCGATCTTCAAGATCGCGGCAAGACCCTCAACATCGTGATCGATCGCGGAACGGCGGCGCGTTTCGGCATCACGATGGCGACCGTCGACAACATTCTCTACGACGCGTTCGGCCAACGCATCGTTTCCACGATCTACACCCAGTCCAATCAATACCGGGTCATCATGGAGGTCGATCCTAAATTTCAAACCTCGCTTAAATCCTTGTCGGACCTTTATCTGCCGTCGTCGTCGTCATCGACGAACGGACAGGTTCCTCTTTCCGCGATCATGCACATCGAGGAAAGCACGGGACCGCTGCAAATCACGCATTTGAGCCAGTTTCCGGCGACCTCCATCTCGTTCGACGTGGCGCCGGGCGCTTCGCTCGGCGCCGCGGTGAAGGCCATTGACGCCGCCGAGCAGGAGGTCGGCCTGCCGGACAGCTTCACCTCGGCGATGCAAGGCTCGGCCGCGGCGTTCACGGCTTCCTTGAGCAACGAGGTGCTGCTAATCATCGCGGCGATCATCACGATGTACATCGTTCTCGGCGTGCTTTACGAGAGCTTCGTTCACCCGATCACGATCCTTTCGACCCTTCCCTCGGCGGGCGTCGGCGCGCTGCTGGCGCTTCGCATCACGGGTCACGATCTCGACATCATCGCGATCATCGGCATTATTCTGCTCATCGGCATCGTGAAAAAGAACGCGATCATGATGATCGACTTCGCGCTGGAGGCCGAGCGCATCGACGGCATGACGGCGCGGGACGCGATTTATCAGGCGTGCCTGCTGCGCTTTCGTCCAATCCTGATGACGACGATGGCCGCCATTCTGGGCGCCCTGCCGCTCATGCTCGGCGCGGGCGTCGGCTCCGAACTGCGGCGCCCGCTCGGAATTTCGATCGTTGGTGGACTGATCGTCAGCCAACTGCTCACGCTGTTTTCGACGCCGGTGATCTACCTCTATTTCGATCGTCTGGCGCGACGTCTGGCGCGGCTCGGATCGACCGACCGGCTGCCGAGCAGCGAGGCGGCGGAATGAATATTTCGGCGCCTTTCATTTCTCGCCCGGTGGCGACCATTCTACTGACGATCGGCGTCACGCTCGCGGGACTTTTAGCGTTCCAACTGCTGCCAGTGGCGCCGCTGCCACAGGTGGACATACCCACCATATCGGTTTCGGCCTCATTGCCGGGCGCGGGGCCGGAGACCGTCGCGACCAGCGTCGCGGGTCCGTTGGAGCGCCACCTCGGGCAAATCGCCAATGTGACGGAGATGACCTCGACCAGCAGCACGGGCCAGGCGCGTATCGTGCTGCAGTTCGATCTCGACCGCGACATCAACGGCGCCGCGCGCGACGTGCAAGCCGCGATCAACGACGCGAGCGCCGACCTGCCGACGAACTTGCCGGGCAATCCAACCTATCGCAAGGTCAATCCGGCCGACGCGCCGATCCTGATCCTGGCGCTGACCTCCAACACGCTAACACGCGGCCAGCTCTATGACGCCGCGAGCAACGTGCTTCAACAGCGGCTTTCGCAGCTCTCCGGCGTAGGGCAGGTGACGATCAACGGCGGCGCTTCCCCGGCCGTGCGGGTGGAGCTAAATCCGACGGCGCTTTATAAATATGGCGTCGGACTGGAGGACGTTCGCGCCGCGCTGGCGTCGGCCAACGCCAATAGCCCCAAGGGCGATGTCGAGAGCAATGGCTCGCGCTATCAAATCTACACCAATGATCAAGCGAGCCACGCCTCGGACTATCTGCCGCTCATCGTCGCCTATCGCAACGGCAACGCGGTGCATCTCGCCGATTTGGCCGAAATCACCGACTCCGTCGCCGATTTGCGTAACGCCGGCGTCGCGCGAGGCAAGCCGGCGATTCTCGTGACCTTGTTTCGCCAGCCTGGGGCGAACATCATCGACACGGTCGATCAGATCAAGGCGGCGCTGCCGAAACTCAAGGCGGCGATGCCGAGCGACATCGAAATCATTCCCGCTTCCGATCGCAGCACGACGATACGCGCGTCGCTCAAGGACACCGAACGCACCTTGGTCATCGCGGTCATCCTCGTGACCTTCATCGTATTTCTGTTCATCGGCGATCCGCGCGCGGCCCTCATTCCGGCGATCGCCGTCCCGGTGTCGATCATCGGCACTTTCGCGACGATGTATCTGCTTGGCTACAGCCTCGACAATTTGTCGCTGATGGCGCTGACCATCGCGACAGGATTTGTCGTCGACGACGCCATCGTGGTGCTTGAGAATATCTCGCGACATATCGAGGAGGGCGTGCCTCGGCGCGCGGCGGCGCTGCGCGGCGCGCGTGAGGTCGGATTCACGGTCATCTCGATCAGCGTCTCCCTGATCGCCGTCTTCATTCCGCTATTGCTGATGGGCGGAGTCGTCGGGCGTCTCTTCCGCGAATTCTCCGTGACTCTCTCGATGGCGATTCTGGTTTCGCTGGTCATCTCCCTGACGACGACGCCGATGCTCTGCGCGCTGCTGCTCAAATCCAGGCCACGCGACGCCCGCCCGCGGCGCTCGCTATTTTCAAGGATTGTCGCGGAATATGGGCGCAGCGTCGCCTGGGCGCTGCGTCATCGCGCCTTCATCATGGGGCTGCTGCTGCTCTCCATGTGGCTGACCTACAAGCTATTCGACGTGATTCCCAAAGGCTTCTTTCCCGAGCAGGACACCGGTCGCCTGCAAGGGTCGATCCAGGCGGATCAGAGCATTTCCTTCCAGTCCATGAGCGTCAAACTCGCCGAACTCGTCGACATCGCGCAGGCCGACCCGGCCGTCGACGTCGTGACCGGCAACACGGGCGCGGGCGGCGGCGGCGGGGCGGGCTCCACCAACAGCGGCTCGGTTTCCATCCAGCTCAAGCCTTTGTCGGAGCGCACGGAGACCGCCGGCGAGGTCGTGGCGCGGCTGCGGCGCAAATTGAGCAAGATCTCCGGCGCGCGCTTGTTCATACAGCCGGTTCAGGATCTGCGCGTCGGCGGCAGGCAGAGCAACGCGCTTTACCAATACACGCTGCAGGCGGACAGCTCGGCGGAGCTCTATGAATGGGCGCCGAAGCTGCTTTCGGAACTGCAAAAGAGCAGCGTCGTTGTCGACGTCAATAGCGATCAGCAGCAGAACGGGATCGAAAGCGATATCGTCATCGACCGCGACACGACCTCGCGGCTCGGCCTCACCCCCGTCCAAATCGACAACACGCTCTACGACGCTTTCGGACAGCGGCAGGTGTCGACGATTTACAGCGATCTCAACCAGTACCACGTCGTCATGGAGGTGGCGCCGCGCTATTGGCAGGATCCAAGTTCGCTGCGCGACGTTTACGTCAGCACTTCCGGCGGTCCGGCCAGTGGAACGGCGCTAACCGTGTTGCCGGCGGGCGCGATCGTGTCAAAGTCGAGCGCCAATTCCCACGCTAACGCCACGGCCAATTCCGCGCGAAACTCGCTTACGAACGCCATCGCCAATTCGGGCAAGGGAAGCGCTTCGTCCGGCGCCGCCGTCAGCACCTCGTTGGAGAAGATGGTGCCGCTAACCAGTTTCGTGAGTTACAAGCGCGGAACCACGGCCCTGGCCATCAACCATCAGGGACCGTTCGTCGTATCGACAATCTCATTCAATTTGGCGGTTGGAAGGTCGCTGAGCGAAGCGGCCGTCGAGATCGATCGGGCCATCGCGCAAATCCGCATGCCGACGAGCGTGCGCGGAAGCATGCAGGGCACCGCCGGGATATTTCAGAAATCCTTGAACAGCGAACCCTTGCTGATCGCCGCGGCGCTGGTCGCCGTCTATATCGTCCTCGGCATTCTCTACGAAAGCTACATCCATCCGATCACCATATTGTCGACACTTCCGTCCGCCGGCGTCGGGGCGCTGCTGGCGCTGCTTTTATGCGACACCGAGTTCAGCCTTGTCGCTTTCATCGGCGTGATTTTGCTGATCGGCATCGTCAAGAAAAACGCGATCATGATGATCGATTTCGCGCTTGACGCGCAGCGCGCGCAGGGGTTGAGCGAATATGACGCGATCTTGCAGGCCTGCCTGCTGCGTTTTCGTCCGATCATGATGACCACGGCGGCCGCGATCCTCGGCGCCGTTCCGCTGGCGTTGAGTTACGGCGATGGCGGAGAGATCAGGCGCCCGCTCGGCATTGCGATCGTTGGCGGTCTCGTGGTCAGCCAATTGCTCACGCTCTACACCACGCCCGTTCTCTACCTGATCTTCAGCGATCTGCGCGACTTCATCGTCGGCTTGCGGCGTCCGCGCTTCCTTGACCGATTTGCGCGATGAGCCGCGAGGCGCTTCCGCCGGATCGACGCCCGGAACACATGCGAGCGATAGGAATTGGCTCAAGATGATCATGTGGGCGGGGTTATCGGGCGATCATCGCGGCAATTTCCGACGCCGCCACGATACGGAAACAAATTAGCGCCGTCGAACTGGCCGGACCTCCTCGATGGCGGCGAACAGGAACGCGGTCGTCAGGCCAAATAATATTAGCCCGTTCATCGCCTCGATAGCTCCCAGGAGCCTCCAGCGGTCCTCCAGGAAGAGATTCGAATGGCCGTAACTCGTGATCGCGCTGAGCGAATACAACATGGAGCTGGACAAATCGGACATGGCGCCCACCCGGACGTAAAGAATGGCCCACGCCATCGCTTCGAGACCATGCAGCGCCGCCGCGCTGAGCGCGGTCAAAGCGATCGCGACGAAGAAATGGGCCAGATTGCGCGCGTTTCTTTCCGAATGCACTCTGTGCATGAGCGCCTTCACGATCAGAACGAACGCGCAGACGTGGAACACTACCGTGAGCATCAGAAGCGGCATCCCCCACACCCAGTCGGAACTCCATAACATACCTTCTCCTTTCGCCGGTGAGACCAAAAGATTGCACGCTCCCCGGTGATTTCAAACGCCTATTTTTGGCGAGGGGCCGCGTCGCGCGTGAACGCGCGCCCAACCGGTTCGGGTCAAAGTCAATCCAACGGCGCCAAGCGTTGGATGTCCAGCACTCGTGAAAAATCGGAGCTATTACGCTCAAGCGCCGCTGTTCAACGCGTTCAGCAAATTTTCCAGCGTGGCTCGCGTCGAAGCGTCGGCGCGACCGTCGATTCTTCGCGGACGGAAATGGCGCTGAAACGCGGTCACCACATTGGCGGTCGCCTCGTCATAACGCCCGGTCGGCTCGATGTCGTAGCCATAGGCCCTAAGCCCGGCTTGCAGCGCCGCGATCGCGGCGCCGGCGTCGCCGATCCGCGGCGCCGCGTCGCCAATGATCGGGGCCGGAGCGATATAATGTCCAACGCCCTCGAAAGCCAGCGCGTCCCAGGGGAAAAACTCGCCGGGATCGACCTTGCGCGTCACGGCGATGTCGGAGTGGGCCAGCACGCGCTCTTTCGCTATGCCGCGGCGTTCGCAAATATCGCGCGCCAGCGCGGCGGCCGCCGCGATTTGCCGCGCCGGATAGGGGCGGGGATCGTCGTGGCCGGGATGCACGATCTCGACGCCGATGGAGGCTGAGTTCACGTCGGTTTCGCCGGCCCAGAAGCTTTTGCCGGCGTGCCAGGCGCGCCGCGCCTCCGGCACGAGTTGGAGCACGCGGCCGTCCTCTTCGACGAAGTAATGGGCGGAGACCTCCGCCGTCGGGTCGCGGAGCAGATCGAGCGCGCTCGAAGCGGTCGGCATGCCGGTGTAATGCAGGATCAGCATGGAGATCGGCCGCAGCCGTTCGCCATGGTTAGGGGAGGGGACAACGCGAGCGAGCGGATAGTCGGGCGAGAATGTCATGCGCCGAGCATAGCAATTTTGGCCGGCGCTTTGCACGCGTCGTGGATGGGCGCCGCTCTCCTCGCCGTTCCGGCCTTGCAATGGTCGCCAATCCGCCCCAGATTTGCGCGGCTTCAAGACGATTGGCGGCGATCGCGCATGACGGAGGCGGGCCATGATAAGCAGACGTCGTTTCGCCTTTTCGATCGCGGGCCTGGCGCTCGCCGCGGGCGTGGACGCCGCGCGCGCCGACATCGCGCCGCCGGATCGATTCCGCCGCCGCGAACCGCCTCCGGC
>JBAWEN010000142.1:0-1780 GCA_049591215.1 Methylocystis sp.
GTCGACGCCCGGCTGACGCGCGCCGCCATTTTTCTGGTCGTCACGCTGGGCGCCGGGGCGGACTCCGAAGCCGCGGCGCGCAGCTTGTGCGGCGATCTCGCGGCGTTGGTCCGGGGCGTCGGCTTTCGCTCGGCCGATGGCGGACTGTCCTGCATCATGGGGATCGGGTCCGACGCCTGGGACCGCCTGTTTGGAACGCCGAAACCTAGAGAGCTGCACCCTTTTCGCGAAATCCGCGGCGTGCATCACGCCGTCGCCACGCCGGGCGACCTGCTGTTCCATATTCGCGCCTCGCGCATGGACCTGTGTTTCGAGATGGCGACGCGGATCATGGCGCGGCTTGGCGACGCCGTGTTGGCGGCCGATGAGGTGCAAGGCTTCAAATACTTCGACAACCGCGACCTGCTTGGTTTCGTCGACGGCACGGAAAATCCCGTGGAGCGGGCCGCGATCGACGCCACGCTGATCGGCGAGGAAGACGCCAACTTCGCCGGCGGCAGCTATGTGATCGTCCAGAAATACCTTCATGACCTCGCCAAGTGGAACGCCCTGCCGGTCGAGCGGCAGGAGAAAATCATCGGCAGGGAGAAGCTCTCCGACATCGAACTGGACGACGCCGCGAAGCCCAGTTTCGCGCATAATGTGCTGACGACCATCACCGAGGACGGCAAGCAACTGGAGATCCTGCGCGACAATATGCCGTTCGGGGACGCCGGCAAGGGAGAGTTCGGCACCTACTTCATCGGCTACGCGCGCTCCCCGGGCAGGATCGAACAGATGCTCGAAAACATGTTCGTCGGAAAGCCGCCCGGCAATTACGACCGGCTGCTCGACGTCAGCCGCGCGGTGACGGGATCGCTGTTCTTCGTGCCGCCCGCGCCATTCCTGGACGACGCGGCCTCGGATGGCGTCGCGGCCTCGGACGACGTTGCGACAGCGGCGGCTACCCCGTCGAGCGCGGCTGCGGACGCCAGCGAATCGACGCCGCGGCAAGCTTCGCCCGATGGCTCGCTCCGCATTGGTTCGCTGAAGAAAGAGGCAGGACATGAATAATCTCCATCGCGAACTCGCTCCGATCTCAGATGCGGCCTGGGGGCAAATCGAGCAAGAGGCCTCCCGCACGCTCAAGCGCTATCTGGCGGCGCGCCGGGTCGTGGACACGCCGGAGCCGAACGGCCTCGCCCTCGCGGCCGTCGGCAGCGGCCACACTCAGCGCATCGAGGCGCCCACCGAGGGCGTCCAGGCGGCGCTGCGCCTCGCCAACGCGCTCGTGGAATTGCGCGTTCCGTTCACGCTCACGCGCCAGGCGATCGACGACGTGGAGCGCGGCGCGACGGATTCGGACTGGGCGCCGCTGAAGGAAGCCGCGCGCAAAATCGCCTTCGCCGAAGATCGCGCGGTGTTCGACGGATACGCCGCCGCCGGGATCGTGGGCGTCCGCCAAGGCGCCAGCAACCCGGCCTCGACGCTCCCGTCCGCCGCGATGGGTTATCCGGCCGCGGTGGCCCAGGCGGTCAATCAATTGCGCCTCGCCGGCGTCAACGGCCCTTACGTGCTGGTGCTCGGCTCCGAGCCCTACACCGCCGTCAGCGGCGGCAGCGAGGAAGGCTACCCGGTGCTCCAGCATATTCACCGTCTGGTGGATGGAGAAATCATCTGGGCGCCCGCGATCGAGGGCGGGCTCGTGCTGACGACCCGCGGCGGCGACTTCGAATTGGACATCGGACAGGACTTGTCCATCGGCTACCTCAGCCACACCGACGCGGCCGTCGAACTGTAT
>JBAWEN010000143.1:0-6505 GCA_049591215.1 Methylocystis sp.
TTTCAATGCCTTGGCGCACGAAGCTCTTGCGCGCCAGCGCGGCTATTTCGGCGTCCTCGGAGGGCAAAATGCGCGGCAGCGCCTCGACGAGGGTCACCTCGACAGCGAAGGCGCGATAGAAAGACGCGAATTCGACGCCGATCGCCCCCGCGCCGACAATCAGCAATGATTTCGGTAGCTTATCGGGCTTCAGCGCCTCGAAATAGGTCCAGATCAGCCGCCCGTCGGGCTCCATCCCCGGCAACACCCGCGGCCGCGCGCCGGTGGCGACGATGATGTTTTTTGCGCTATAGACGCCCGGCCCCAGCGCGCCCTTGGGCTTGGGCGGTTGCGGGGTCACGGCCGTGTTTTGGGTCGGCGAAACCGCCCCCGCGCCGGCGCCTTTCAGCAGCGCCGGCCCAAAAATCACGTCGACCTTGTTTTTCCTGAGCAAAAACTCGACGCCCGCATTGAGCTTGTTCGCGACCTCGCGCGAACGCGCGACGATTTTAGCTGCGTCGAAGCCGGGCTCGGTCACGGTGAGCCCATAGTCGCCGGCGGTGCGCGCGAGGCGATAGACATCCGCGCTGCGGAGCAACGCCTTGGTCGGGATGCAGCCCCAGTTGAGGCAGATGCCGCCGAGATGCTCGCGCTCGACGACCGCGGTTTTAAGTCCGAGTTGCGCGGCTCTGATCGCCGCGACATAGCCCCCCGGCCCCGCGCCGATCACAATGAGGTCGTAAGGTTCGGGCATGGGCGGCTTCCGCGAGAGGCTTGTCGAAGGTCTCGGTTCTAACCCAAGCCGCGTCCCGCGTCAGCCGCGGTCTTTCTCTTCCCGCTCGGCGCGCGACTGCGCCGCGAGCAGCAATTCGGCCTGTTCGCCGACCCGCGTCCAGACCCGGAATCCTTCGAGATCGCCCTTGTCTCGCAGGTCGCCGGCGCGAAGCCGCGCCAGCATCGGCGAATTCCCGCCGGCGCGCCCTTTGAGCGCGCGGGCGTGGATGTGGATCGCCTCATCGAGGGAGATGTCCATCGGCTCCATCCGTCACAATTACGCCAAATGAATGTCTTGGCGGTGGCAGACTACGACGGCGGGCGGGCGAAGGGCAAGCGGACGCCGCCGCCGGCGGCCGCTCGAACTTCGGGCGGCGCGGCTCAAGCTCGGCGAAGAACCACGATGCGGTTGCTGTTGACGCCTTTCGCATTGTTGCGAACGCCCCAGCAATGGCTGGTCTTGGTGAACTCCTGCGCGTTCACGAGAACAAAGAGACGCGTGAAGGGCAAGCCTTCGACGGCCCGCCAGACCAATCGCTCCAGCAGAACGCTGCCGCCGCGGACTTCGCCGACCTCGAAGGCGACGTGGCCGCCAGGCGCGACAACGCGCGCGAATTCCACGAAGCAGTCGCGCACCATTTTCGACCACGCGGCCTCGCCGCGATGCGCCGAAATCTTGACAGCGTCGGTGTCGATTCCGGCGAACCAGTTGCGCAGCCAATTGTCGGCCGCGTATTGCACGATATCGAGAAATGGCGGGGATGTGACAATTAGCCGCGCCGAGGCGCCCGCGACAAAAGGCGTACGCGCCGCGTCGCCGTCGCCGAGAATCGCGGGAGGGTGAGGTGGCGGCGGACCGTCCGCCAGCAGCGCGCGCGATTTCTTCAAGATCAGTCTGGCGACATCGCGCGGCGGCGGCGTCTGAGCGCGCCTCGCGTTGATCTTGAGTTGCGACTCGACCGAAACCGCCTGATTTGGCGGCAGCGTATAGACCGAGAAAAATCCCGGCGAATGGCCGGTGAGCCGGTTGATCGCGACCATCTTGATCCAGTCGTCGACGGGCTCGGAATGCGTCAGCAAAAAGCGCCGCAGCGCGCAAATCTGGCGCAGCGTGTCCTCATGATAAAAAGCCAGCAGATCACGGCGCTCCGGCTCTCCCGCGCGCCAATCGATTTCGCAAAGGCGCGCCTCTATCGCCGCGAGCGAAGGCGGCGCGAGGCGCGGCCGCGTCAGCAGCGCGGACAGCGGATTCATGTCGTTGCCAATGGGCCGGCGTCCCATCAGCGCCGCCTGCAACGGCGTCGTGCCGCGCCCCATGAAGGGATCATAGACGCCCTCGCCCGGCGCGGTGAGACGCGAGATGAAAAACTCAGGCAGTTGCGGCTTGAAGCAGGCGCGATAGCTGATCTCATGCAGCGAATGCGCCTGGCGCTGGCCGGAGGTCCAAAATTCATTGACGAAATAGGGAATGCCGTCCTGCTCGAATTGAATCGTCTTCCCGCCAAAGGCGTCGAAGCCGCGCAGTTCGGCGAGGAAGGCGTCGGAGTCAGCCGTCGCGATGGTGGGCGCGGCGAGATTTGTCACGACGAACGCGGACCGGCGAAGCTGCTTGAGCCCTCCTCCGACCCTTGGCTAACGCCAAGCGCCACCTTCTCCCGTTCCACGGGAGAAGGGAGACGCGCCCATCCTTCTCCCACTTGTGGGAGAAGGTGGCCCCGCGCAGCGGGGTCGGATGAGGATTCTCGCCGTCTCACTCGCCCAGCCCCCGCGCCCAGCCGTCCTTCGTCTCGGCAATGAAATCCTCGAGCCGCCGCTCCGCGATCGCCTTGCGAAGCCCCGCCATCAGCTCCTGATAATAGGCGACGTTGATTTGCGTCAGCAGCATCATGCCAAGGATTTCGCCCGCTTTGAACAGATGATGCAGATAGGCGCGCGAATAGTCTCGCGCCGCGGCGCAACTCGATTCCGCGTCGAGCGGCGCGGCGTCCTCGGCGTGGCGCGCGTTCATCAGATTGACCTTGCCGAAGCGCGTATAGGCGAGGCCGTGGCGCCCCGCGCGCGTCGGCATCACGCAGTCGAACATATCTACGCCGCGCGCCACCGCTTGCGCGATGTCATCAGGCGTTCCGACGCCCATCAAATAACGCGGCTTGTCGCGCGGCAGATGCGGCTCCACCGTCTCCAGCATCTCAAGCATGACCTCCTGCGGCTCGCCGACAGCGAGGCCGCCAATCGCGAGGCCGTGAAAATCCATGTCGGCGAGCGCGCGCGCGCTCTCGATCCGCAGCGGCTTCACCGCGCCGCCCTGCACGATGCCGAACGCCGCTTGGCCCCGCGCGCCGGCAAAAGCCTTGCGCGAGCGCTCGGCCCAGCGCAGCGACAGCCGCATGGCGCGTTCGGCTTCCGCGTCGCCGCACGGCAGCCGCACGCATTCGTCGAATTGCATTTGTATGTCGGAGCCGAGCAGCGCCTGAATCTCCATCGAGCGCTCGGGGGTCAGCACATGCTTCGAGCCGTCGATGTGCGATTGGAAGGTGACGCCGTTCTCATCCAGCTTACGGAGCTTCGCTAGCGACATCACCTGAAAGCCCCCCGAGTCCGTCAGGATCGGATAGGGCCAGCGCATGAAGTTGTGCAGCCCGCCGAGACGGTTGATCCGCTCGGCGCCGGGACGCAGCATCAGATGATAGACATTGCCGAGCAGAATATCGGCGCCGGCGGCGCGCACATCTTGCGCGAACATCGCCTTGACGGTCGCCGCGGTGCCGACCGGCATGAAGGCCGGCGTGCGAATTGTTCCACGCGGCGTCGTTATCTCGCCTTTGCGCGCGGCGCCGTCGGTCGAGTGAACCACGAATGAAAACTCTTGCGTCATTTACGGCTGTCCTTGGCGCCGAGCGCGGCGACCTTCACGACTTTATAGTCGCCACTGTCGGCGTCGTTCCAATGCACGGTGAAAAGCGCGTTTACGAGAATAATGATCTCGCGCAGATTCGTGCGCCACGGGTCCGGCGACGCCGCGCCGAAGTCTATCGTTCCGTCGCGCCGCAGCACGAAGGGACGGCAATGCGCGCCATCGAGATCGAAGGCGCCGAACACGTCCCATGTCGAGACGACGCCGCCTTGCGCGTCGATACGCAGGTCAAGCGTCATTGGCGCCTCGGTCGGATCATCGCGCCACAGCGCAAGCAGGCGAATGTCGCGCGTCTCGCTCATGCCGGAAACAACAAGCAGGCGTCGCCGTACGAATAAAAACGATAGCCACTTTCCATCGCATGGGCGTAGGCGGCCTTCATGCGCTCATGGCCACTGAATGCGCAGACCAGCATGAACAGCGTCGAGCGCGGCAGATGAAAATTGGTGAGCAGCGCATCGACGGCGCGAAAGCGATAGCCGGGCGTGATGAAGATGTTCGTCCGCGCGCTGTATGGCCTTAACGCGCCGCCCTCGTCCGCCGCGCTCTCCAGACATCGCAGCGCCGTGGTGCCGACCGCGACAATGCGCCCGCCGCGCGCGCGGTCCTCGTTGAGGGCGGCGGCGGTTTTTTCGCTCAACGTCGCCTGTTCGTAATGCATCTCGTGGTCGGCGGTGTCTTCCACCTTCACCGGCAAAAACGTGCCGGCGCCGACATGCAGCGTTACACGGTGCAACGCGACGCCGGCGGCCTCCACGGCGGCGAGAAGCTCCGGCGTGAAATGCAGCCCCGCCGTCGGCGCGGCGACAGCGCCGGGCTCGCGCGCGAACAGCGTTTGATAGTCGTCGGCGTCGCGCACATCCGCCGCGCGCTTGCCGGCGATATAGGGCGGCAGCGGCATCGAGCCTTGCTCGGCGATGGCCGCGTCGAGCGCGGCGCCGGCAAGATCGAAGGCTAGCGTGATTTCGCCGCTTTCGCCCTTGGCCTCGACGCTGGCCGCGAGCGCGCCGAACTCGATGCGCTCGCCGACGCGCAGCTTCTTGGCCGGCCGCGCAAGCGCGCGCCAATGTGATGGCGAAAGCCGCTCGATCAGCGTCGCCTCTATGTGGGCCTTCGTCTCGCCACGCGCGCGAAGCCCATCGAGCCGCGCGCGAATGACACGCGTGTCGTTGACGACCAGCGCGTCGCCGGGCCGCAGCGAGCTGGGGAGGTCCGTTACACGGAGATCATCGAAAGCCGCAGCGCCCGCGGGAACGACCAGCATGCGCGCGCTGTCGCGCGGGCTCGCCGGACGCAGGGCGATCGCCTCGGGCGGAAGCTCGAAATCAAAAAGATCGACGCGCATTTGGGGACTCGTAAAAATCGAGCACGACGCTCTCGCCGCTTTGCCCCCTCTCCCAACTCGCGGGGAGAGGGAGTGGCGCGCGCCTCTCGCTTACGCGGTTTTCACCGGTTCGCCTCGAACTTTAGCTCAGCGACGCCTTGATAATCTTGTCGGGGTCTTTCACGGGCTCGCCGCGCTTGATCTTGTCGACATTCTCCATGCCGGAGACCACCTCGCCCCAAACCGTGTATTTACGGTCGAGAAAGCTCGCGTCCCCGAAGCAGATGAAGAACTGCGAATTGGCGGTGTCGGGGTGCGAGGCGCGCGCCATGGAGCAGGTTCCGCGCTTATGCGGCGCCGCGTTGAATTCCTGCTCGAGGTTCGGATATTTGGAGCCGCCCGTGCCTGTGCCCTGAGGACAGCCGGTCTGCGCCATGAAGCTCTCGATCACCCGATGGAACACGATCCCATCGTAAAAGCCCTCGGAAACGAGCTGCTTTATGCGCGCGACATGTTTGGGCGCGAGATCGGGCCGCAGTTTAATCTCGACATTGCCCTTGGTGGTCTCCAACGTCAGTTTATCGCCTGCCTCGGTCATGGTGTCTCCTTGGATTTTTTGAGTCTATCGCCGCCTGGGGCGAGCGGGGCGTCCACGCCGTCATTGCGAGCCAAAGGCGAAGCAATCCAGGAGTCACGCACGGACCCTGGATGGCTTCGTCAGCTTCGCCTTCTCGCAAGACGGCGTGAGCGCATGTTCTAAAGCCCTAGCTCTCGTCGCCGGCGAGGCGCAGCTTGACGATCTTGTCCGGATCCTTCGGCGGCTCGCCACGATGGACCTTGTCGATGAACTCCATGCCGGAGATCACCTCGCCCCACACCGTGTATTGCTCCTCGAGATAGCGCGCCGGCGCGAAGCAGATGAAGAACTGGCAATTGGCCGAGTCGTTGTCCTGCCCGCGCGCCATGCCGCACGTGCCGCGCAAGAACTTCTCCTTGGAGAACTCCCCCGGAATGTTCGGCAGATCGGACTTGCCCGTGCCGGTCCCGGTCGGATCGCCGGTCTGCGCCATGAAGCCGTCGATCACGCGGTGGAAGAAACATTCGCCGGCATCAGGGGCATCAAGGGCGTGCACTGCTGCGGCAACACCGACTGGTCGATTTTACTGCAAACCAGCACCAATATCGTCCATTTTGACGCTTATAAATACCCGGATTCGCTGGCGATTTACACCAAAGAGGTCAAGAAATTCCTGGACAACGGGAATTGCGTCGGCTGGGGGATTATCCCGACCGACGCTGAGTCCGTCAATAACGAAAGCGTCGCCAGTTTGAAAGACAGGCTGGAATCGGCGATAGCGCCATTTACCCGGAAAGGCATCCCGTTTAAAACACTGGTCGAACAGGGCTTGCTGCTGCCGGCCTGCGGGTTGGGCCCCATCGGCAGCGAAGCGGCGGCAGAACGCGCTTTGCAGTTGCTGGCCGACCTTTCCGCATATATCAGAAGCAAATACCTC
>JBAWEN010000144.1:0-4580 GCA_049591215.1 Methylocystis sp.
GGACGCTGCCAGCCGAACACCGTGCGCAGCGGCATGCCCCATGGCGTGCAGTGGTAGCTCACATTGCCGGCGAGAAAATCGATGAACAGGCCCGATTGCTGCAAGGCCCAGGCCTTCCCGCCCTTGCCGCGCTTCAAGATCGCGCGGAACAGTTCCTTGGTCTTGCCGCGGTTGAGGAAATGCGCCTGATCGGGCGCGCGCTCATAGGCGTAGCCCGGTGACACCGTCATGCCGTCGATGCCGATTTTCGTCAGTTCGTCGAGGAAGGCCGCCGCGCGAACGGGATCGGTGTTGGAGAAGAAGGTGCTGTTGGTGGTGACGCGGAAGCCCTTTGACTTCGCCAGCTTCACCGCCTCGATGGCGCGCTCGTAAACGCCTTCCTGGCTCACGGCGTGGTCGTGCATCTCCTTGTCGCCGTCGAGATGGATCGACCAGGTGAAATAGGGACTGGGTTTGAACTGGTCGATTTTCTTGGCGAGCAGCAGCGCGTTGGTGCAGACGATGGCGAATTTCTTGCGCGCGATCACGCCCTCGACGATGTCGGCGAGGTCTTTGTGCAGCAAGGGTTCGCCGCCGGCGATGACGACGACGGGCGCGCCGCACTCGTCCACCGAGGCAAGCGCGTCGGCGACCGAGAGCCGCTTGTTGAGAATCGGATCGGGATAATCGATCTTGCCGCAGCCGGCGCAGGCGAGGTTGCAGCGAAACAGCGGCTCCATCATCAGGACGAGCGGATACCGCTTGCGCCCCAAAAGCTGCTGGCGGACGAGATAAGCGCCGACCGTGGCGACATAGCGAAACGGAATGGACAAGTCGAGGATCCTAAAGCTTTGCCGACGACGCGGCGAGACGGTTCAAGGCCGCCAACTGCGAACCATTTCCCCTAACATGAAAGCGTCGGTGAGGAAAACCACCGGGCGATGAGCGAACGTCGGCTTTTTACCCGCGACATTATTCCCAACCAGTTTGCGCCCCCCCCTCAGGCGCGCGCGGCGTCGCTCAAGGAAATTAGAACCGCTCGCAGCGCGTCCCGGTTTTTCAGTTCCTCATAGGCGTATCCGCATTCCAGCACGGCGGCTTTTGTCAATGCGCGCATCTTGGGCAGATTGCGCCGGGCCATCGTCGGGAACATGTGGTGCTCGATCTGGCTGTTGAGGCCGCCGGTGATCCAATCGAAGAATATGGAGCTTGGCGTGTTCCGGGTGGCTCGGGCCTGCCTGTCGTAAAAGCCGCCGGCTTTGCTCGCGTCGTAAACCTCCATCCCCGTGTGGTTGAGGACGAAGACGATCGCGAGAAGAAATCCGCCCAAAAGTTGCGCGCACACGAACCAAGCCGCGCCAGTCCAAGCCGGACCCGGCGTGAGGACTCCGGCGAGCGTAAGCCCCAAAATCCAGTGGGCCGCGCAAAAAGCCGCCTCCCCAAATTTTCTCTTGCGCACGGCGGTGTCGACGCTCTGCCAACCCCAATTGAAGCGGGCGACGGAAAGGAATGGAAAAAACAATTGGGTCTGCACGCGCAGCAGCGCCGACGCGAGCAGCTTGCCCCAAGTCGATTTGAGCGCGTTGGAATTATACTCGTTCAGCATTTTGTCCCAGACGATCCAAGGCGCGGAATCGATATCCCCGTCGATCGGCGTGAGTATTCCGCTGTCGTTCACGCGGCAGCCATTGGGAAAAGCGTGATGCAGTTCGTGTTTTTCGACCCACCACGTCGAACCAAACCCTTGGAGAAGGGTCACTGCTCCGAGCATGAAGCGCGGCTTGGCGTCGTTTCGAGGGCCCCACTGATTATGCGCGAGGTCATGGCCGAGAAATGCGGTTCGCAGATAGTGGAGGGCGAGGACAATGGGGCCCGCCGCGCCCCCGCCCCGCGCCAATAGGACGAAGGCGACGAGAGGCAACGCCACGAGTTCGAAACAGCGAAGCGCCTGTTCCCAGAGCGGGACGTCAAAATACCCCTTGTTGTTCGCCAGCGTCTTCAGCGCCGTCATGCGCCGCGCGAGCGCTCTCGCGTCCGGATCGCGCATGCCGCGGAATCCGGAGGCCGGTTCGAAGATATCGATCAATGTTTCCTCGTAGCGCCTGATTTGGCTTGTTTTTGCTTTTTACCGCCGAAGTTCATTCTTCTAAAGAAGCGGTTCTGTCAAATTTCCGCCGGGAGAAAACGCGGGCCAGAAGACGATCGCACATAGTTGTTCGCAATTGCGAAGCAACCGGTATCCATTGGAAAACGTTCACCTTGGTCGCTTGGAAAATTATTTGTCCCGAACTTATTTAGCACTTGCCAGAGCGACCTAAACCTTCGCTTTTCGAGCAAAATCGAAATCTCGGCAGGTCGCGACACGGCCCCTCCCGCGTCATCCCCCCCAAACCCCCAAACCCGCGCTTGCGCCGGCGGACCGCTTCGGCTATGCCGCATGGCTTCCATCGTTTCAGCCCGCCGGAAGCGTCGTGACGAAAGCCGCAACACCTGTCGCAGTCATCATGGGGTCGCAATCCGATTGGGCGACCATGCGCCACGCCGCTCAGACGCTCGACGCGCTCGGCGTCGGCTATGAGGCGCGAATCGTTTCGGCGCATCGCACCCCCGATCGTCTCATAGCCTTCGCCAAGAACGCCGAGAACGAGGGGTTCGAGATCGTCATCGCGGGCGCGGGCGGCGCCGCGCACCTGCCGGGCATGACCGCCGCGATGACCGCCCTGCCGGTGCTCGGCGTGCCGATCAACTCCGCCGCGCTCTCCGGCATGGATTCGCTGCTCTCCATCGTTCAAATGCCCGCCGGCGTGCCGGTGGGAACGCTGGCCATCGGCAAGGCGGGAGCCGTCAACGCGGCGCTGCTCGCCGCCGCGATCCTGTCGCGCGGAGACTCATTGCTCGCGCAGCGCCTCGCGCGATATCGCGCCCAGCAGACCGAGAGCGTCGCCGAGACGCCGAGCGATGAGGCTTAAAGAGACATGCTGACGCCAGGCGCGACCATCGGCATCCTCGGCGGCGGCCAACTCGCGCGCATGTTGGCGATGGCCGGCGCGCGGCTCGGCCTCAAGTCTCACATATTTTCTCCCAGCGCGAATGAGCCGGCCTTCGACGTCTGCGCGGCGCGCACCATCGCACAATATGAGGACGAGGCGGCGCTGGCCGCCTTCGCCGAGGCGGTCGACGTCGTAACCTACGAGTTCGAAAATGTGCCGGCGCGGACCGCCGAGCTTCTCGCCGCGTGCAAGCCGGTGCGGCCGAACCCCAGGGTGCTCGCGCTGACGCAGGACCGGCTCGTCGAGAAGCAGTTCGTGCAAGGGCTCGGAATCGCGACCGCCGGCTTCGCCGACGTGGCGGACGCCGGCGCGCTGGCGCGCGGGGTCGCCAAGCTGGGGCGGCCTTCGATCTTGAAAACCCGCCGCCTCGGCTATGACGGCAAGGGGCAAATTCTGCTGCAGGGCGGCGCCGATCTCGCCGTGACTTTCCGCGCGCTTGGCGGCGCGCCCTGCATTCTCGAAAGCTTCGTGCATTTTTCCAAGGAAGTCTCGGTGGTCGCGGCGCGTGGCGTCGACGGCGAATTTCGCGCCTATGACGTCTGCGAGAATGTGCATGAGCATCACATCCTCGCCACCACCACAACGCCCGCGAACATCCGCCCGGAGACCGCCGCGCGGGCGGCCCAGATCGCGCGTGCGATCGCCGAGGCCGCCGATTATGTGGGGGTTCTCGCGGTCGAGATGTTCGTTCTCGATCACGCGGTTGGGCCAGTTTGGGAAAGACTGGTGGTCAATGAGATCGCGCCGCGCGTCCACAATTCCGGCCATTGGACGCTCGACGGCGCGACGACCTCGCAGTTCGAGCAGCATATGCGCGCCGTCGCCGGCTGGCCGCTCGGCTCCACGCGCCGGCATGGGCGCGCGGTCATGCGCAATCTGATCGGCGACGACGCCAACGGCTGGCGCGAGCTATTGGGGGAAGAGGGCGCCTGCTTGCATCTCTATGGCAAGAGCGAGGTCCGTCCGGGCCGCAAGATGGGCCATGTGACGCGCGTGACGCCGGAAGAGCCCTGAACGCGCTCCGCTTGCGCCCTGGCGGGAAGACGCCCAAATAGCATTAAGAGACATCCGGGTCCGCGCCGCTTGGGCGGGCGTGAAAATGGGCCAATGAAAAAACATGCGCGATCCATATGACGTCCTGGGCGTCGCCAAGACGGCGAGCGCCGGCGAGATCAAGAAGGCCTATCGGCAACTCGCCAAGAAATTTCATCCCGATCATAATAAGACCGACCCGAAGGCCAAGGAGCGCTTCGCCGAGATCAATTCGGCCTATGAGATCGTCGGCGACGACGAGAAGAAAGGCAAATTCGACCGACGCGAGATTGGCGCCGACGGCAAGCCGCGCGCGCACGGCTTCGAGGGCTTTGGCGCTGGTCCCGGCGGTTTTACGCGCGGCGCGGCTGGCCCCGGAGGCGGGCATTTCGAGTTCAACACGGGCGGCGCGGGCGGTCACGCCGGTTTCGATCCCTCCGACATCTTCGCCGATCTTTTCGGCGCCGGGGCCAAACGCGGCCGCGCCGCGCCGCGCCGCGGCGCGGATGTGGTCGCCAC
>JBAWEN010000145.1:0-8862 GCA_049591215.1 Methylocystis sp.
GCGGCTCGGCGAATCGCGGGCATTCTCGCCAATGAAGCGCCTGGCGCGGTGTTTCGGGTAGGCGTCGACGGGGGCGGCTGCTCGGGTTTCAAATATTCCTTCGCCGTGGCCCCCGCGCCCGGCGCCAGTGATCTTTTGCTCGAACAGGGCGCCGCGCGACTCGTCGTGGACGAGACGTCGCTGGCCTATCTGCAAGGCGCCCGCATCGATTTCGTCGACGATCTGATGGGCCAGGCCTTTCGCGTCGAAAATCCCAACGCCTCGTCCTCCTGCGGCTGCGGCGTCAGTTTTTCCGTTTAAAGCCCCCGGCCGCCGGCGAGCGGTCTATCGCGGAGCGAAGACTTGGACGCGCTGTTCATCGGTCACGCCTATATCGACGTCAGCATGATCGCCGACGCCCTGCCCCACGGCGACGAAAAGACCGTCGCCAAGGACTATGCGGTGTCCTTTGGCGGCAATTCCGCGACCGCTGCCTTCGCCTGCGCCAAGCTCGGCCAATCGCCCGATCTGCTGATCCCCGTCGCGCGGGACTGGCTCGCGCACATGTTCCTGGATATGGCGTCGACCTATGGCCTGCGCGTCCACTCGCGCCGCGTGGCGCGAAGCTCGCTGTCCTTCGTGTTTCCCCACCACGGCCAACGCGCGATACTTCGCGCCCGCGACGACACCTATCTCCAGTCCTTCCCGCGCCTTGATCTCACCAGCGCGAGGCTGCTGCATCTCGACGGCCATATGGGCGACGCCGCGCTCTATTACGCCAAGGCCGCGCGCGAAAAAGGCGTGCTGGTGTCGCTCGACGGCGGCGCCTTGCGCCCCGGGCTGCTGGAGCTGCTGAACTTTGTCGACGTGGCGATCGTCGCGAAGGATTTGTGCCGCCAGATGTCGCTGTCGGAATTGGAGATGCTGGCCTTTCTCAAGGAGAAGGGGTGCCGTGTCGGCGGCGTCACCAATGGCGAAAAGGGACTGCTCTGGTACGACCTGGATGGAGACACGCAAAACTTGCCGGCGGTGCATGTGCCGGCCGAAAAAGTCATCGACACATCGGGCGCGGGCGATGTGTTCCACGGCGCCTATTGCGCGTCCTTTCTCGAAGATCCGACGGCGCCTTGGCGCGAGCATTTCGAATTCGCCAACGCCGCCTCGTCGCATAAGGTGCAACATCTCGGCAATGAGGCCGGCCTGCCCTCCCGTTCCGACATCGCGCTGGCGCGCCGGCATCTCGCCTCGGTGAGTTGAGCCCGGGCGCGGGCGCGTTATCGCGGTTTGATCAGCAGTATTTCATAGGGAATATCGAAGAAATCCGGCGCCGCGCATCGTTTCGTCTCGCCGCCCTGCAAAAGGATTTCGGGAATCCACGCCGATCCCAGTCCCGCCTTGACTTGGGCGAGCAAAGCCTCCGCCGAGGCGCTCTCGCAGACGGGCGACTCCTGAATCTGGATTCCATGGCGCTCCAGCATGGCGGCGATTTGCGCGCCATATGTCGTGCCGGGCGTATAGACCATCACGGGGCCGCGCAGTTTCTTCTGGGCCAAAGCCACGGGGCGCCGTTGCGTCGCGCCGGCCACCAGCATTAAACGATCCCGCCCAATTTCCAGCGTCGTCAGCCCCGCCAAGGCTTCGTCGCCGCCAAAATGCGGGATCAGGCCCATGTCGGCGTGCCCACGCCTGACCGCCTCCAGACAGCCGGAAATCGACGCGACGATCAGCGAGTAATTCTCCAATTTGTTTTCCGCCAGCCAGATCGAGAGGAATGAGGCGGCGAGCGTGTTGGTCGTATAAATGCGCAGCGATTTCTTGAAATGGCTGGACGCGCTCAACACCGCGCGGCGCGCGTCGAAAATGTCCTCGCGCAGCCGATGCGCGCGCGTCAAGAACTGCTCTCCGGCGGGGGTGAGATCCACCGGGCGCCGCTCGCGATAAAACAGCGGCGCGCCGAGCCATTCCTCAAGCCGCCGCATTCGACGGCTATAGGCCGATTGCGTCGTGCAACGCGCCTCGGCGGCCCGCGTGAAATTGCGCGTCTGGCACAAAGCGAGGAAATCGTCGATCCACTGCAGTTCCATGATGCATAAAATGCATCATGCCATCGAAAACGACAATTGGATTTTCGGCGCCCCCCGCGCTTTAAATGTATTAAGCGCAAAGGAACGAGGAGGCGGTGATGAACAGTGCGAATGGCGTTCTGGAGTTGTCGGAGAATTGCGTCAACTCCGGTCACTTGCCAAGAAGCGTCGTGCTTCGCGGCGCGCCTTCGGCCCGAGAGGACAAGGCGCGGCGGCCGGCCGCGGACATGTACGAGTTCGAAGTCATCGCGGAAAACGCCGCTTACAGGAGAGGCGAACGCTTCTATCTGACGCCCTCGCAAGCCAAACGCGCCTATTTCGCGGATCGGCGCATGTCCTAGGTTCGGGCGCGGCGGGACTTCCAGCGTTAATCAGCACTCGTGCGATACTGCTGCCAACCGTCTGTTATTAAAAGATTAAGTGGCATATGGCTTGCTTGAGACGTCAGTCGCTCCATTGATTCAGATAATGAAGGAGAGCTCCGATGGCGTCGCGCGATTTCTGTCGAATGATCGAGGGCTATGGGCTCACGACCGCGAATATCTTCTATCGTCTTCCCGACTATCCGGCGATCGTTCAATCTTACGTCTGGCAGGAATACGACCTGCATCCGGACTTCCCCGAGCTGCACAAGTTTCTCGCCTTCTGGTCAAGGAGTCTGGACGGCAAGCTTCACTCGGTGTTGGTGGCGCATGCGAGGCTCATTCGCCCCGCCGAAATTTCGATGGTGGACGCCGAATTCAGATTGCACTGAGGATCGCGTCGGGCGGCTATACTCGCCGCCCGTCCATGCCGATCCGGTGCATGAGGTAGCATAGGCAGTCCAGGCGGATCGCGTTGGGGTCCTGAGTCAGCATGGCGGGCGTCACGCCCTGGCGCAGCCTTATCTCGCCGTCCGAGTAGTCGAAATACTCATTTGGCGCGTGGCCGCCGTCTCCCGGCGCGAGTTCCAATCGCGCGCCGGCCGCGCCGAGCGTTCCAAAACTCTCGCCGGCGGGAAGATCGCTGAAGTTCAATCTGTCGATGTCCGAACGGAATTGAAAATCAGCGGGCGAGCCATCGAAGGAGAAGCTGGAGCCCGGCGGCGTTTTCACAATGGCGAAGGTGCGCAGCAATTCGACGTCCCGCGGCGCCGACGGATGGTCGGGCAAATCCGCGATTGAAAGCGCCGCCTCGATCAACTGGGCTGCATGGGCGGAGCCAGGCCCCCCGCCAGCCTTGCCGCATTCGACGGTGATCGCTGGACAGAGATTCGCGAAGGCGCGGGCCTGCACGCCGAGCGGCCGCTCGAAATTCACGACGATGCGGGAAAACAACTGGGCCAGCCCGACGAATTGGGGCTCGAGGCGCGTCACGCAGGCGTAATGCGGGTTGAACCCCGTGTTGTTGTGGATGTCGAGGCTGGCGAAGGGACGCCGCCGCGCCGCGTAATCATAGACCCACCGCGCCATGCGGGCCTCGAGCGCGTCAGGCGTCGCGGTTCCCGGCCAGACGCGGTTGAAGTCGTGTTGACCGGGCAATGTGCGCAGATTTTGGGCGGCGGCCCGCACATTGCCGATGAACAGCAGTAGGGCGCGCGGCAATTCCCGCGACGACCAGCGCCGCAGCGCCTCCTGCGCGGCGACGAGTCCGCTGTCCTCATTGCCGTGCAGCAGCGCCGAGACGAACAGCGGCCGGGGATCGCGGCCCGGGAGATCGAGCAATGTCGGCCCCGGCAGAACATCGGTGAGCCGCGAAGCCGGACAGTCCAGGAATCCTTGGGGAATATGGTCGAAGACGGCGCAAATCTCGTCGCTCACTTTTGCTCTCACGGATCCCATTCATGCGCCGGCGCGCCGGTGCGTTGTCTTTCGCAATAATCGGCCATGAGGGGAAGGACGTTTCCGCCATGCGCCGCGAAGGCCTCGCGCTGCCACGCTGCCCCCGTTCGCCCCGAACGCGCCCGCGCCTCGATGACATCTAGCCGCCGATCGTGGCTTCGGTCGAGGCCAAATCGCGGCAGGGCGCTCCGCGCCGCCGGCAGCAGCCGCTCGAGCAATAGGCGCTCGGCCGAGATTTTGCCCTCGCCCGGCCAGATCAATTCGGCGGCGAGACCTTCGCGCGCCGCGGCGTAAAAATTCGTCACCGCGTCCGCGAAGGCGAGGCCGCCCGCGCCATTGCCGCCGAGGTCGACGAGATGGCGTATGAGCCCCAGATACAGCGCGGTGTTGGCCATCATGTCGGCGATGGTGGGGCCGGCCGGCAGAATGCGGTGCTCGATGCGAAGATGCGGCGCCCCGTCGGCGTCAAAGCCGACCAGAGGACGATTCCAACGCCAGATCGTGCCGTTGTGCAGGCGCAGGTGATGCAACGCCTCCGGCGCATCGTCGAAGGAGATTGGCAAAAGCGGTGAATGGTCGCGCAGATTCTCCTCGAAAATTTCGAGGCAGGAGCGTTCAAGATAACTCGATCCCATGCTCACGCGGCGGGGGCCGACATGGACGCCCGGCACGTCCACCGCCTGTTCGAACAGCGGGATGCGGGTTTCCTCCCACAGGCGCTTGCCGAACAGCAAGGGCGAGTTGCCGCAGGCGGCGAGCAACGGGCCGGAAGCCGCGACTGACGCGTTGTAGTAGAGCACGGCGAGATCGGCGGGAACTTGCAAATGAATTTGAAAGGATGTCGTCGCCGCCTCCAGCATCACGTCGCGATGTTCGCAGACGAGATGGTCGCGGCCCTCGATATCGACTCGCAACGAACGCCCGCGCCGGCGGCGCAGCACTTCCTTGTTCAATGCGTAATAGCGATTGAGCGGCGAAATGTTGGCGAGCGTTAAATCCTCGTCGCGGATCGTCGGCAGCGTGCCGATCATCACCATATTGGCGCCAAGCCCATGAGCGACGGCGTTGCATTGGCTCCAAAGCCGCGACAGCGCCTCCTCCGCGCGGTCGAGCGCATCGGCCGCAAGCGCCAGCGGTTCGCTGTTCAATTCGACATTGAAGCGCGAAAGCTCGGGAACGACCAGCGGATTGTCCAGCGCTTCGAGCAGGCGCTGATTGATCGGCGCGGGAAAGAAATTATGATCGACGATCCAGGCCTCGATCTCGAAGCCAAGCGAAAATCCCGCCCGCGAGAAGCGCGTCTCCGCGAACATGGCGCGCGCGAACTCCGTCTCTTCGGCGAGGCGGCGCGCGAACAATGAGAAATCCTCGGCGCGAAAGCCGGTGGTCGCGATTTCGTCGCCCATGCGCCTCCTTGGCAATCCTGTCGCGGATATAACCGCATCGCATGCGCGCGGCCTCCGCGCCATTGGACATAGCGTCGCGAGGCCGGCGCTCCCGAACGGCTTTGCCCTGAACCTATCGGCCCCGCGACCCCTTCCATTTGATCGAACAGCCGATCGATGGCGTTTGCTTCAGCGGCGCCCGGCCCGTCACGGCGATGGCGCGCATCGCCTCCACAAGCTCTCGCGTCGCGCCGGCGGGCGGCGGCGCCGTGCGGCCCTCGTCGAGCCGGCCCCGGTATTTGAGGTTGCGGGCGCGATCATAGCCAAAGAATTCTGGCGTGCAGACCGCGCCATAGGCGCGCGCGACTTGTTGCGTCTCGTCGTGCAAATAGGGAAAAGGGAAGCCATGCGCCTTCGCGAATTGCTTCATCTTGTCGAAGGAGTCGTCGAGATAGGTTTCGGCGTCGTTCGAGCAGATGCAGGCGAAGCCGACGCCCTCGAGCTTGAGCGCGCGCGCATCGGCGACGAGGCGGTCGACCACCGCCAGGACGTAGGGACAGTGGTTGCAGATGAAGGAGATCACCGTTCCGTTTTCGCCCGCGACGTCATCCAGCGTATAGAAATGGCCATCGGTCCCCGGAAGCCGGAAATCCGGCGCCGGCGTGTCCAGAATGATTTGCGTCAAAGTCGCGGTCATTGGGCGCCTCCATAAAGTTCTGCATTCGCCAGCAATCATATATGTCGCGGAGGACTATTCGTCGAAGAGATGCGGATATCGCCGCGGCTGCGATCGCAAATATTGCTTGGGCGCCTTGACGCGGGCGCCAAAATAGGCGGCCGCGTGCCAGGGCCAGCGCGGATTGAAAAGCATGGCTCTCGCGAGCGCGATCAAATCGGCGTCTCCGGTCGCCACGATCGCCTCGGCTTGCTCGAAATCGACGATCAAGCCGACGGCGACAACCGGCATTTTGGTCGCCGCCTTGACCGCCCGGGCCAGCGGAACCTGATAGCTCGGCCCGACCGGAATCTTTTGATCGGCCGTCAGCCCTCCACTCGAGACGTGAACGACCGAGCATCCTCGCGCTTCGAGCGCTTTGGCGAATTGCATCGTCTGGTCGATGTCCCAGCCGCCTTCGGCCCAGTCCGTTCCCGAAACGCGCACGCCGACCGGGCGATCGGCGGGAAAGCTGGCGCGAACCGCGTCGAACACCTCTAGCGGAAAACGCATCCGGTTCTCCAAACCACCGCCATATTCGTCGTCGCGGACATTCGACAACGGCGACAGAAACTGATGCAGCAGGTAGCCGTGCGCGGCATGAATTTGCGCCGCCGCTATGTCCAGCCGCGCCGCCCGCCGCGCCGCTTGCGCGAAGGCGTCGCGGATTCGCGCCATCCCGTCGCGGTCCAGCGCGAGCGGCGCGGTCTCGTTCGGCAGGAACGCGAGCGCCGAAGGCGCGACGGTGCGCCATCCCGTCGCGCCGTTGGCGGCGATCTGTCCGCCGCCCTTCCAGGGAACCTCGGTGGATGCCTTGCGTCCGGCATGCGCGAGCTGAATCGCGAACGGCATGTCCGAATACCGCCTTATGTTCGAAAGGACGCGCCCCATCGCCGCCTCGGTCTCGTCGGACCACAGGCCGACATCGGCGTACGTGATCCTGCCCTCGGGCAGGACGGCGGTCGCCTCGATGGTCAAGAGGGCGGCGCCGGAAAGGGCGAGCTGGCCCAAATGGATCAAGTGCCAGTCGGTCATGCGGCCGTCTTCGGCCGAATATTGACACATGGGCGCGATGACGATCCGATTGGCGAGTTCGAATTCGGCGACGCGAAATGGGGTGAAAAGTTTGGCCGAGCTCATGGTCTGACTTGCTCCCGGTGTCGCGGCGCTTTACGCGCGGATGGTTGAACGAACGCGCCTCACCTGCTCGTGAAGGAAAAGCTGATCGAATAGGTCAAACCTCTCGGCGGCGGCGGAAATGGCGCAGCGCGGCGCACCGCCGCGAGAGCCTCCGAGTCGAGATCCGCGAAGCCGCTCGACTGCTGGATTCCGATACGTGTGAGATTGCCCTTTATGTCGACGTTGAAGACGAGAACGCCGTCGCCCCGGAGGTGATTCTCCTTGATGCGCTCGGGGATTCGCATGGTGGGCACGATCAGGCCCCACAAAGTCGAGAGATAGGTCGTATTGGCCGTGCCGCCAGTGACCGGCGCCGCCTTGGCCGCGCCGCTGAACTGGTAATAGGGGACAGGCTCGGGATTGGTGAGTTGGTCGGCGAGGGATTTGGCGCCCTTCTTCGTCTCGCCTTGCGTCTCGGCCCGCGGCTCGTTCTGGTCGGGCTTGTCGTGATCGATCTCCGCGCTCTCCGTCACCTCGGCGTCGGGCTTGTCCTCGGCCTGCTTGAGCGCCGGAGGCTCCGGCGAGACCTTGGGCGCGGCGCCCTCGACGGGACTCGGCCGCTTCTCGGGCGACGGCTTCTGCGCGGTCTGATCGGACGGCGGCGCCTTGCGAAGCGCCTTGGTCTCCTTGTCTTGCGCCGGCCGGTTGATCTTCTCCGGGCTTTCCGCGCGCGGCGCGTCGGTCGCCGGCTCTTCGTAAGGCTGCTGCTGTTGCTTGGCCTGAGGCTTCTCTTGCGGCGGCTTTTCCTTGGGCTTTTCTTCCGGGGGCTTCTCTTCCTTGGCTTGCGGCTCGGGCTGTGGCGGCGGCGGCGGCGGTGGTTCGACGATAACCTCGACCGGCGTTTCCTGCGTCCGCGTCTCGCGCGGGAGCAAAATGGCGTCAAGGATGACCAGCAGTATGAAAATCGCCGCGTGGACCGCGAAACAGATCCCCAGGACGAACACGAATCGCCCCCGCCGCGGCGCGGCGGCCTGTTGCGGATCGATCATCCGCTCTATGGCTTTGGCTTCAAGACTCACGTCGACATACGATGGGTTGGGCGCCGGGACGCCTTGCAATGGTGATCGCGCGCGCGTTTTTCGTCCCCCGGCGGACGGCGGCCTCGGGCCGGAGATTGCCACATGCGCGTCGTGACCGCCAGTCGCGTCCGCGCGCGGTCGGCGAGAAGTAGCTCACCCAATAGCGGTTCGCGGTTTGGAGCGCGGTCGTCCGCCAATGTCTCAGATATGTTCGCGGACGAAGGCTCCCGCTCGGGCGAGCGCCGCGCGACCGTCGGCAAGACGCGCGTTCCACAGCGGCCATGCATGAATCATATGCGGCCAGATCTCCAAGGTCACGCAAACGTCGGCGGCGCCGGCGGCGCCGGCGAATCTCACGGCGTCCGAGAGAAGCGTCTCGTCCGACCCCACCTGGATCAAGGTCGGCGGGAAGCCCTTCATTTCAGCGTAAAGCGGGGAGACCCGCGGGTCTCTTGGGTCCACGCCGCTTGGAAGATAGGCGTCCGCCAGTTCCTCGAGGTAGCCCTTATGTATGAGCGGGTCCACGACGTCCTTCGTGGCGAGCGTTTCGCCCGACATCGTCAGATCCGCCCATGGCGACGCGAGCCATGCGCAAGCTGGACCGGTCTCGCCCGCGTCGCGCAGCCGATTGATAAGCGCGACGGTCAGTCCGCCGCCGGCGCTGTCCCCGCCCACGGCGAT
>JBAWEN010000146.1:0-5209 GCA_049591215.1 Methylocystis sp.
ACGGGATTTATTTCAACGGACCGCCCGAGCAGGCCGAGAGCCAATATCGACAGGTCGGCGCGGAACAGTCGGGGCAAAGCGCGCTTGGCGGCGGCTTCATCGAAATGCTGGTGACGGGCGGCGATCCGTCCCGGCGCGGCTATGCGCCCCAACGCTCTTACGAACCGCCCCGCCAGCGCGTGGCGTCGGCGCAGCCGGGCCAGACGGACCCGCGCGGCGAGGTCGACCCCGCGTATCTGCGCACCGAGGTCGATTACTCCGGCGGGGCGCCCGGCTCAATCGTCATCGATACGAGCAATAAATTCCTCTATTATGTGAAGAGCCCCGGCCGCGCGATCCGCTACGGCATCGGAGTCGGACGCCCGGGGTTCGAGTGGTCCGGCGTCAAGACGATCAGCCGCAAGGCCGAATGGCCGGCGTGGACGCCGCCACCCGAAATGCTGGCGCGCCGTCCCGACCTGCCGCGCTCGATGCCCGGCGGCCCTGAAAATCCGCTTGGCGCGCGGGCGCTTTACCTCGGTTCGTCGCTCTATCGCATTCACGGCACCAACGAGCCCTACACCATCGGCCATAATGTCTCGTCTGGCTGCATACGCATGATGAACGCGGACGTGACGGATCTATATGAGCGCGTCGGCATTGGCGCCCGAGTCGTGGTGCGCTGACGCGGCGTCGCCATCGCCGAGGTTGCAATCGGCTCGGCTTCGCGCGATAGCAGGCGCGAGGCTTCCATTTCGCAAAAGGTCGATTCCGTGCCCAGTCTGATTCGATTTCTGGTCATCGTGGGTATTGTGGTCGCGCTCGGCTATGCCGGGATGTTCGCGGTGGTGAATTTCGTGACGCCGCAGCCACGCGAAATGACGCAGACCATTTCGCCGGCGCGGCTCAACAAATAGGCGGAAGATGACCGTCCCGCCCCGCGCCTTGCGCCAGCTCGATTGTTTCCTCGACATGCTGGCCGCCGAGCGCGGCGCCGCGAAGAACACGCAAGAGGCCTATCGGCGCGATCTTGCCGACTATATCGATTATCTCGCGCGCGCCCAAAGCGAGCCTGCTTTAGCCTCGACCGACAGTCTGCGCGACTATCTCTCCGCGCTCCAGACGCGCGGCATGTCGAGCGCCACGCTGGCGCGCCGCGTTTCGGCGCTGCGTCAGTTCCATAAATTCCTCTATGTCGACCGCCACCGCGCCGACGATCCCGCCGCCGCCCTCGAAGGGCCGCGCCGCGTGAGGAACGCGCCCGGCGTGTTGTCGATCGCCGAGGTCGACGGGCTGCTGCGCGTCTCACGGGAAGGGCTGGACGACGAGACGCGTCCGCTGGGCGAGCGCATGCGCGCCGCGCGCATGTATGCGCTGCTGGAGACGCTCTACGCCACCGGGCTGCGCGTCAGCGAACTGGTGTCGCTGCCGAAAAGCGCGGCGCGGGCGCGCGATCCCTTCATCGCCATCAAGGGCAAGGGTGGGCGCGAACGGATCGTGCCGCTGACGACGCACGCGAAAAAGGCCATATCCGCCTATCGCATGCTGCTTGAAGCCAAATCCCCGGCGCTCGCGGCCTCGCCCTTTCTGTTTCCCTCGGACGGCGACAGCGGCCATCTGACCCGCCAAGCTTTTGCGCGCGATCTGAAAACAGTCGCGGCCGCGGCGGGGATAGCCGCGAGCGACATTCATCCCCATGCGCTGCGCCACGCCTTCGCCAGCCATTTGCTGCAAAACGGCGCCGATCTGCGCGTCGTGCAGGAACTGCTCGGCCACGCCGATATTTCGACGACGCAGATTTACACTCACGTGCTCGACGAGCGGATGCGCGCGATGGTGCGCGATCTGCATCCGCTTTCGGACGAAGCGGTTTCTTGAAGGTTTATGCGACGCGCCGGATGAACTCCACGACGCGGCCAATCGTCGGCGCGTCCAAAAGCAAAGGGGCGTGGCCCTGCCCGGCCACGATATATTGCTCCATGCCGGGCGCGCCTCGCGCCATTCTGGCGAGGATCTCGGGAGTCAATATGTCGGAGTTTTCGCCGCGCAGCGTCAACACGGGCCTTCGCGCCAGCGCCTCGAACGCTTCCCAGAAATCATAGGGAGCCATGTCCGGCGTCACCTCGTCGAGCGTGCGCCCGAGCTCCGGATCGTAGCGCAGCCCGATCCGGCCGTCCTTGAGAACGAAGGTGTGTCGCGCGTAAATCTCCCATTCCTCCGGGCTCACCGAAGAAAAGGTCGCGCCGGCGGTGAGGCGCATCAGTCCAATGGCGTCGGCCATCGAACCAAGCGGCGGCAGCTTGCCGACATAGCGCTTTATGCCGAGCAAGCCGGAAAGGTTGATCGACGGGCCGATGTCGTTGAGCACGGCCGCGCGCACGAGGCCGGATTGGCTTTGCGCGAGGCGCATCGTGTGCAATCCGCCGCGCGACGTGCCGACGAACACCGCGCTCTCGACGCCGGCGTCGGCGAGCGCGCGTAAAATATCGTCCTGCTCGACATCGAGCGTGTAATGGGTCCAATCCGCGTCCCACTGCGACTCGCCGCGTCCGCGATAATCCAGCGCCAGCACGCGCCGCCCCTCGCTGGCGAGCGCCGCGGCGAGGCGCGTAAAATCGTCGGCGGGACGCGTCAAGCCGGGAAGACAAACGATCGGCGCGCCGACGCTCCCACTGGGATAGTCGAGATAGTGAAGGCGCAGGCCGTCGGCGGAGGCGAGGAAACGGTTGGAAGGCTCGCTGATGGGTTGGGTCATTTAGGGCGCCTCACGGTTGAGGATTTTCCGACAAGGCTTGTAGCGCTTCGACCGACGATCGCGAAACCCAACGTCGTTCCCAGCCCGGCGGCAGCGGACATGACGGATCGCGGACCGGATAGGCGCCCCCATAGGCGGGCGGCGCGCTTCGCCGCTCCTTGACTTCCCTGTTTGATACGGCCAGTTTCCGCGCGCCGCGGCGAGGCCTAGTGTCCAATTCGAGGAAAATAAAACTCCCCATGCGCTCATATCTCGATTTCGAAAAGCCTGTCGCCGAATTGGAAACAAAAGTCGAGGAGCTGCGCCAACTCGCCAGCCAGGGCGACGCGGTCTCCATCGCCGACGAATTGAACAAACTCGAGGCGAAAGCCGCCAAGGCGCTCGCCGATCTTTACGCGACTTTGACGCCCGCGCAGAAGATCCTGGTCGCGCGGCATCCGGAGCGCCCGCATTTTTCCGAATACGCGCGCCAGCTCCTGACCGATTTCACGCCGCTGGCCGGCGATCGCGCGTTCGGCGAGGACGAGGCCATCGTCGCCGGCTTTGGCCGGTTCAAGGGTCAGCCAATCTGCGTCATGGGGCAGGAAAAGGGCTCCGACACACAAAGCCGCATGCGCCACAACTGGGGCATGGCGCGCCCCGAAGGCTATCGCAAGGCCGCGCGGCTGATGGAACTCGCCGACCGCTTCGGCCTGCCGGTGGTTTCGCTGGTCGATACGGCCGGGGCCTTTCCCGGCATAGATGCCGAGGAGCGCGGCCAGGCCGAGGCGATTGCCCGCTCCACGGACATTTCACTTTCGCTCGGCGTGCCCAATGTCGCGGTGATCGTCGGAGAGGGAGGCTCCGGCGGCGCCATCGCCATCGCCGCCTGCAATAAGGTGTTGATGCTGGAGCACGCGGTCTACACCGTCGCGTCGCCCGAGGCCTCCGCCTCGATCCTCTGGCGCGACGCGAGCAAGGCGCAGGAAGCGGCGACGAGCATGAAGATCACCGCCCAGGACTTGCTGAAATTCGGCATCATCGATGCGATCGTGGCGGAGCCCCCCGGCGGCGCGCATCGCGATCCCAAGGGCGCCATCGCGGCGGTCGGCGAGGCGATTCGCTACGAATTGTCGATCCTCGCCACCCTTTCGCGCGAGCAAATCATTAACCTTCGCGCGGATAAATTTATGGCGATCGGCCGGAAGAGCTAGCGCCCTCGCCGGCGCCGCGGATCGAGAAACTCGCGTAAATTCAACGAGTGGCGCGCGAGTTTCTATCGCGCGCGGTTATCCGCCGCGACCACCGTCCGCCAGCATCGGCCACGGTCTGGTCTCAATCTTTTGGTTACTGTTGTATGAGCAATTTGAGGCGGACGCCATGGTTTATGGTGCATTCATCTCCCAAACCGGACGTTGCGGGCGCGCTTGTCGCGCTGAGAGCGGGGCCTTTATGTTTTCGAGTCGCTCCTTCAAGATCCTCGTTCGCGTTGGCGTTCTGGCGACGGCGTTCGGGCTCGCCGCGTGCGACGACGATGGCTCGCTCGCGCATCGTTCGCTCGCGCCAATTCCCTCCGAGACGCTGGCGCTGATGGAGCAAGTCGGCACGACGAAGGAAGCGCCGACTCTCATCCGCGCCTACAAGAAGGAAGCGGAGCTGGAAGTGTGGAAGATGCGCCCCGACGGGCGTTACGTTCACCTGAAAACCTTTCCGATGTGCCGCTGGTCCGGCCAACTCGGCCCCAAGACGCGCGAGGGCGACCGGCAGGTTCCCGAGGGATTTTACACGATCAATCCGAGTCAGCTGAATCCCAATTCGAGCTATTATCTTGCTTTCAACGTCGGCTATCCCAACGCCTATGACCGCGCCCTGGGCCACACCGGCGGCACCATCATGGTGCATGGCGTCTGCTCCTCGATGGGCTGTTTCTCGATGACCGATCTGCAGATCGGAGAGATTTACGCGATTGTCCGCACCTCGCTGAACGCCGGGCAGAACGCCGTCCAGATGCAATCCTATCCATTCCACATGACGGCGGAGAATCTCGTCAAGCACCGACTTGATCCCAATATCGCCTTTTGGAAGCAGCTTAAGGAAGGCAACGACCATTTCGAGGTCACAAAGCAAGAACCGACCGTCGGCGTTTGCGGCAAGCGCTACGTGTTCAACGCGACGCCCGCCAACGGACAGCATCTCGATCCCGCCGCCGCCTGTCCGCCGCTGAAACAGGATCCGCAAATCGCGGCGCTGGTCGTGGAAAAGCAAGCCAAGGACGACGCCAAAATCGCCGAACTCGCCGCGAGCGGCGTCAAGCCGGTTCGGCTCGTCTATCAGGACGGCGGCCAGCATCCCTATTTCACTGGCCGCGTCGCGGAGGTGAGCCGCCCCGAGTCGCTGGCGCCGCCGACGGAGATCGTGCTCGAAGACCGCGCGCCGGCCGCCAAGGGCAAGGCCGCGTCGAAACTCGCCGCGGCCACGGCGCCGGCGACCAAAATC
>JBAWEN010000147.1:0-7920 GCA_049591215.1 Methylocystis sp.
GTCCATAACCCGTCATTTCTCATCCCATCACGATGTCGCGACTCCGGTCAGCATGGATTTGGTGATCGGATTTCTCGCCCGGAACGGGGATGGCGGCGACACCCTTCGCCAAAGTTTCCAAATCGAAGTGCCGGTAGGTTGATGCAACAGAACTCCCGGCATGTCCTTGGATCACGTCGGCGAGGCGGATGAGCGGGGAGGTCCCGGCAAGCCAAGGATTATTTGTTGTGTGGCGACGATCCGCGCCTCCCGGTCGATAAATGTTGGGATTCTAGAAGATCGCGTTAGGGCTCGTTTGACGCATCGGCACCGGAATTTGGAGCCGGAAAAAGCTCGTAAAACAATGCTCTGTGCGACAGTTTCTCTGGAACTTTTGCCGTCACACTTGTCACACTGGCGTCACAGCGACGAACCGAATCCGATGGTTGATGACCGATTTTTAGATAGGTAAGATCAGACGGACAACATAAGCAAAAGGCGGATAACAGATTGATTTTAAAAGGGGCGGAGTCCGCCGTGTAGTCACCGCGTCAGGCCGGGGCTGTAGCTCAGATGGGAGAGCGCTGCAATCGCACTGCAGAGGTCCGGGGTTCGATTCCCCGCAGCTCCACCAAGCCAACTTATTGTTTTTACTACGTTCTTAGCCGAACAGGCCGTCCCCGACATGTCCGGGATCTAGCAGGGCGTTGCGCCAAAAATGCGCGTGTCGGAGACATCAAAATCAGAGACTTCGCGCGGCAATCCATCGCCAAAGGCGGATTTACGCCCGACAGGGGATCGCGCTCGATCGCTCGACGCTCGCCGACTGGGTTGGTCGCGCGGCGTGGCGTCTTCAGCCCGTGCATGAGCGCCTTCTCGAGCAACATCGCTCCTCGACGAAAATCTTCGCCGACGATGGCGCCAGCAAAATAAGCTTGCGTCGTCGGTCCAACTCACCCCAGTATTCGCCCGTCGCTTCGCCGCGAAGGGCGCGCCGCCGTCATCTGTGTGTATTTCCGCGATGCTTTGTTGTCACGGTTTCGGCGCCGTCCAGGTCGCTCCATTGGGGGACGGATTTGTTCCGCGACCTCGCCGTCCCTCGAACGTCAGTGCGAGATCAGCATGCAGAGAGCAGGGATTGCGAACTCGCCCAATCAACCACGCCCGCCGGGTTTGCCTAACCAGGGCGCCCGGAGGCTTTCGATCCGCGCATTCGCCGCGCGCCGCGCGGGGCTGGCGGCGCCGCTCGCCCTGACGGCATGCCGCCCGGCCATCCTCGATCCGCAAGGGTCAGTGGGACAGGCCGAGAAGATGATCTTGATCGACTCGATGGCGATCATGCTCGCCATCGTCATCCCGACGATTGTCGCGACCTTCCTATTCGCTTGGTGGTATCGCGCCTCCAACAAGAAAGCGCGCTATTTGCCCGACTGGGCTTACTCCGGTCGTGTCGAACTTGTCGTCTGGGGCATTCCGGCGCTCGTGGTCATGCTCTTGGGCGGCGTGACCTGGATCGGCGCACACGATCTCGATCCCGCAAAACCCTTGCCGTCGAACAGCCCCCCTCTCCAAGTGCAAGCGGTTTCGCTCGACTGGAAGTGGCTTTTTATCTATCCGAACCAGCGCGTCGCGAGCGTAAACCGGCTTGTGATCCCCGCCGGCGCTCCCGTTCACTTCCTCCTGACCTCGGCGAGCGTCATGAATTCATTCTTCGTCCCGCGGCTCGGCAGCATGATCTACACGATGAACGGAATGATCAGCGAACTGAACCTGCAGGCGGACACGCCCGGCGCTTTTCGCGGACTGTCGAGCCATTACAGCGGCGACGGTTTCTCGGACATGCATTTCGAGGCGCTCGCGGTTTCGGACGACAAATTTGGCGAGTGGGTCGCAGCCGCGCGCAATGACGGTCCGATTCTCAACGCCGAGAGTTACGCCGAGTTGGCGAAACAGAATGTAGCGCCGCGACCGCTAACCTATCGCGCGGTGGACGGCGATATCTTTCAACAGATCGTCTCGCAAAAGCTGCCCCCTGGACCCGGTCCTCAAGCAAACGGGTCCGGCGCGGTTTCGCCGAAGGAGCACTGACGATGTGGGGCAAGCTCAGTTGGGCGGCTATTCCGTTTGACCAACCGATCCCGTTGATCACGTCGATCGTGGTCATTGTCGTGATTCTCGGCGTTCTCGCCCTGGTGGCCGTGAAAGGATGGGTTCCCTATCTTTGGCGCGAGTGGATCACCAGCGTCGACCATAAGCGCGTCGGGATCATGTATATCCTGCTCGCGATGGTGATGCTGCTGCGCGGGTTCGCCGACGCGCTCATGATGCGCGCGCAGCAAGCCCTCGCCTTCAACTCCGCGGGCTATTTGCCGCCCGAACATTACGACCAAATCTTCTCCGCGCATGGCACGCTGATGATCTTCTTCGTCGCGATGCCCTTCGTCATCGGGCTGATGAACTTCGTCGTGCCGTTGCAACTCGGCATCCGCGACGTCGCCTTTCCGACGCTCAATTCGGTGGGCTTCTGGCTTACCGCCACGGGCGCACTGCTGGTCAATATTTCGCTGTTCGTCGGAGAGTTCGCGCGCACCGGCTGGCTGCCTTATCCTCCGCTCTCCGAACTGACCTATTCGCCCGGCGTCGGCGTCGACTACTATCTTTGGTCGCTCGAAATTTCCGGCGTCGGCACCTTGCTCGCCGCCATCAATCTAATCACGACTGTTCTTAAGCTGCACGCGCCTGGCATGACCTATACGCGCATGCCGATGTTCTGTTGGACGACGCTCGCTTCCAGTTTGCTGATGGTCGCCGCGTTCCCCATTCTAACGGCGACGCTGGCGATGCTGCTGCTAGACCGCTACCTCGGCTTTCACTTTTTCACCAATGAGGGTGGCGGCAATGTGATGATGTTCATGAATCTCATATGGGCGTGGGGCCATCCCGAGGTTTACATCCTCATTTTGCCTGCCTTCGGCGTGTTTTCCGAAGTGGTCTCGACCTTTTCCGGCAAGCCTTTGTTCGGTTACCGCTCGATGGTCGCCGCGACAATGGTCATCTGTATACTTTCTTTCATGGTCTGGTTGCATCACTTCTTCACGATGGGCGCGGGCGGCGACATAAACGCGATCTTCGGCATCGGCTCGATGATCATTGCCGTGCCCACGGGCGTGAAGATATTCAATTGGTTGTTCACGATGTACGGCGGCCGGATCGTCTATTCAACGCCGCTGCTATGGTCGCTCGCGTTCATGACGACCTTCGTCATCGGCGGAATGACGGGCGTGCTGTTGGCCGTGCCGCCGGCGGACTTCATACTCCACAACAGCCTTTTCCTGGTCGCGCACTTTCACAACGTCATCATCGGCGGGGTGTTGTTCGGCGCGTTCGCCGGCTACACTTATTGGTTCCCGAAGGCCTTTGGTTTTCGTCTCCACGAAGGACTGGGAAAAGCGGCCTTCTGGTGCTGGGTCGTCGGGTTCTATGTCGCTTTCATGCCGCTTTACGCCCTCGGCCTCATGGGCATGACGCGCCGCATGCAGCACTACGACGTCGCGGAATGGCGTCCAGGGCTCGTGGTCGCCGCCGTCGGCGCGGTGATCATTTTCATCGGCGTGCTCTTTCAGATCGCGCAACTCGTCGTCAGCATTCGCCGTCGCGAACAGTTGCGCGACGTCACTGGCGACCCTTGGAACGGCCGTTCGCTCGAATGGGCGACGCCGTCCCCTCCCCCGGACTTCAACTTCGCGACTCTGCCCGTCGTCGATGACGGCAACGCGTACTGGGGCCAGAAGCAACGCGCGTTCCAGCAAGGGCGGCTTGATGAAGAGCCTGCCTATGCGGATATCGAGATGCCACGGAATACTTCGACAGGTTTCGTATGCGCCTTCTTCGCGACGGTCTCGGGCTTCGCGATGATCTGGCACATATGGTGGATGTTCGGCGTCGCCGCGATCGGCGCCTATGCGACCTTCGTGGCCTTTGCTTGGCGCGACGTCGATGAGTACGTCATCCCGGCGGAAACTGTCGCACGGATTGATCGGGCCAACCGAAGCGCGCGAAAAGCCGCGCTCGAACAACGACAGGCGGCGCTATGACTTATGTGGACACGGCCGTCGGCCGCGGCGACCCGGATCACATCGGAAGCGACCGCGCGCAGTCCAGCCGCCAGCATACGCTGGGACACGCCGAGCACGACCTGGCGTCCAAGCGCATCATCGTGGGGTTCGGTTTCTGGATTTTTCTAATCAGCGACATCATCATGTTTTCCGCGTTCTTCGCGGCATATGTGGTCTTGGTCGACAACACGGCGGACGGGCCGAAAGGGCGAGAGCTGTTCAACCTACACAGCGTCGCGCTCGAGACTGGATGCCTTCTCGCCTCGAGTTTCGCTTGCGGGGTCGCGAGCATCGGCGCCCGGCTGCGCAGCAACATCTGGTTTCACGGCGCCATGGCCGCGACCTTCGTGCTTGGCGCCGCGTTTCTGGCGTTGGAGGTTCGAGAGCTCGGGGGCCTCGTCGCGCAAGGCGCCGGCCCGACGCGGAGCGCTTTCCTGTCGGCGTTTTTCGCGCTGGTTGGATGCCACGGCCTACACATATCGGTCGGCCTTTTGTGGCTGCTAACGCTGATGGCGCAGGTCTATGCCAACGGGTATCGCGCCGATATCATGCGCCGCAACCTTTGCTTCAGCCTGTTCTGGCACGCGCTCGATATTGTTTGGGTCGCGCTGTTCACCGTGGTCTATCTCGTGGGAATGCGGCAATGAGCCATACCGAACTCGGAAACCAGCTTCATCCCACCGACACGGCGCCTGGAGACCAGCGCGTCGACCGGGTGGACATCGTCGAGGAACTCAAGAGCTATCTGCTTGGGCTCGGGCTCTCGATTTTACTTACCGCCGTGGCGTTCTTCCTCAGCGGCACGTCGCTCGTATGGGGACCGAGCATTCCCGTCGCTCTCATCGTTCTCGCCATCGCGCAGATGGGCGTCCACCTCGTTTTCTTCCTTCACATCACGACTGCCCCGGACAGCGTAAACAACGTCCTGGCGCTCGCTTTCGGCGTGCTGATCGTAATTCTGATCCTCGGCGGCACCGTTTTGATCATGGCGACGATGAATCGCAATATGGCGGTTTCCGACGGAACCATGCGAATGCATCTCGAAAACGGCTTGGGGACGCGCGGCGTCACGGCGAGGGGCGTCGTCGCGCCGGCGGCGCTGGCGGCGATCGTCACCCGCGTGAGCGGCGCCGTCCAGTCCGTGGATTGCGATGTCAAGACGAAAGTCAAGGCCGGCCAAACCTGCGCGAAAATTGACGCCCGTCGCTATGAAACGCTCGTCGACGAAAAAACGGCCGAGATGAAATCCGCCAGGGCGCGGCTAGAGAAGCGCGAGGCGAATCTGTCCGAGGCGAAGGCGGACCTGGAGCGTCGCCAGGCGTCGCCCGATCGGCGCCCGTCCGCCAGGAGAGCGACCGACAGGGCGCGGGCGGCTTTCGACAGGGCCAGGAACGTCGTCGAAACCGAAAAGGCGAAAGTCGGCGAACTCGAATTGGCGCTTCAAAACGCCGAGATCAACCTCGGCGCCGCCAACGTCGTCTCTCCGATGGACGGCATCGTGGTGGCGCGCAACGTTCATCTGGGCCAAACGGTCGCGCCGGGCGCCGATACGCCGCTTTTCGTCGTCGCGGCGAATAGCGATGTGGCGCAGCTCCAGGTTTCGCTCGGCGCGAGCGAGATCGGCCAAGTGCGGATCGGCGACAAAGCGGTCATCGCCGTCGCGGCGTATCCAGGCCGCAAGTTTTCCGGCGAGGTGTCGCGGATCCAGCCGGTCCAACCGACCGGCGGGACCGACTTGGCCGCCAGCGTCATTATCACCGCGCCAAATCCCGATGGGCTGCTCGAGCCGGGCATGCCGGCGATGGTCAGAATCGTAACCAAGTGACCAGATGCCGCCAATGCTCATGGGCGACCTGATTGCCGCGGTTCAGGAAAAACTTCCGATCAAGGTCGCGGTGCATAGCAATGGTTCGCTCGACCTCGCTGGAATTGGAACCCTTCCGCTCTAAAGTCTATTGAAGGGAATCCTCGGCGAGGCGCCGCATGTCGATACGTATTGAAGATTACGGCCTCATCGGCAATTGCGAAACCGCTGCGCTCGTGTCGAAATCGGGCTCGATCGACTGGTTTTGTCCGCCAAGTTTCGACTCCGCCGCATGCTTCGCCGCCCTGCTCGGAACACCTGACAACGGTAGGTTCTTGATTGCGCCAAGAGATTCTTCCGCGCGCGTCACACGAAAATACCGCGATAGCACTCTGATCCTGGAGACCAGGTTCGAGACGAAGGACGGCGCCGCGACGCTCATCGACTTCATGCCCCTAATCGGCGGCTGCGATCTCGTTCGTCTCGTCGTGGGCGAGCGTGGACGAATGGATTTCCACATCGAACTCGTCATTCGATTCGATTACGGAATCAGCGTGCCCTGGGTGACGGAATTGCAAGATGGAGAAGGGATCTTGGCGGTCTCTGGCTCCGATGCGCTGGTGCTTAGAACGCCGGCGCCTCTTCAAGGCGAGGATTTGCGCAGCATCGGCGAGTTCTCGGTAATAGAGGGAGAAACCGTCCCCTTCGTGCTGAGCTACGGGCGCTCATATGGACCTCCGCCCGCGCAATTGGAGCCGCGGCAGGCGCTCGCAAAAGCGGAGACATTCTGGCGCGGCTGGCTGCGCCCATGCCCGAGCGTTGGTGACTGGACTTCCGAGGTTAAGCGGTCTCTGCTGACGCTGAAGGCGCTGACCTATGAGCCGACGGGTGGAATCGTCGCGGCGCCAACGAGCTCGCTGCCAGAGTTCATCGGCGGCGAACGCAATTGGGATTATCGCTATTGCTGGCTGCGCGACGCTGCCTTTACGCTGCTCTCGCTAATGAACCTCGGCTACTACGATGAGGCGAAGGCTTGGCGCGACTGGCTGTTGCGCGCGGTGGCGGGCAGCCCCGCGCAGATGCAGATCCTCTATGGCGTGACCGGCGCCAAGCAGCTGCCGGAGCGTGAGCTGTCTTGGCTCGAAGGTTATGAGGAGTCCCGCCCAGTGCGAGTCGGCAACGCCGCGATGGATCAGCGCCAGCTCGACGTTTATGGCGAGGTGCTGCACGCCATGCATGAGGCGCGGCTCCATGGCATGCCGTCATCGCGGCACGGCCAAGATGTCGGCCGCGTGATCCTCGAGCACCTGGAGACGATCTGGCGCGAGCCCGACGAGGGCATTTGGGAAGTGCGCGGCGGCTCTCGACACTTCACCCATTCGAAGGTGATGGCGTGGGTCGCGTTCGACCGCGCCGCGAAGATGGCGGCGGCTAACGGCGACGCCGAAATCGCCCGACGATGGCGCGAGAACGCCGACGAGATCCACGCCGAGGTCTGCGCCAAGGGCTTTGACGAGGAGTTGGGCTGCTTTGTTCAGTTCTATGGCGCGCGGAGGCTCGACGCGAGCCTGCTGCAAATTCCGCTCGTTGGGTTCCTGCCGCCCGATCATCCCCAGGTTCGCGGCACGCTGGCGGCGATCGAACGTCGGCTCGTGCACGAGAGCGGGCTGGTCATGCGCTACGAAACGGAAAGCGGCGTCGACGGCCTGTCGCCGGGAGAGGGCGCGTTTCTCGCCTGCAGCTTCTGGCTCGCCGATAATTACATACAGCAAGAGCGCTTCGGAGACGCGCGCGCGCTTTTCGAGAATCTGCTGTCGATGCGTAATGATCTCGGCCTGCTCGCCGAGGAATACGATCCGCGCGCGCGAAGACAGCTCGGCAATTTTCCGCAGGCGTTCAGCCACATCGGCCTCATCAACACTGCGGTCAACTTCGCGCGCGCGAAGCACGGGCAGCAGCTACCCTAGCGCCGCGGCGCGCCTTGGGTCCGGCGCGCCCGGTCGAAACCGCGCGGGGCTCAAG
>JBAWEN010000148.1:0-2361 GCA_049591215.1 Methylocystis sp.
ATGGCTTCCGGGATCAGTTTCATCTTGGATCTCTTTTTCGAAGCGCCCGCGACGGGCGCGGGCGAACATGGCCGGATTCGGCCCTGCGAATGGGCGCGGACTATAGCCGCTCACCTTGCGAAAGCAATGCCGCCACGCGAGTTCGCGTTAGCCTCGCGCGCCTTCGACGCTAAAATCCGCGTCCGCAGACCCAACTACGCCACAAGCTTGTGCGATACAATTCGCGGCGTTAGGGAGCACATGCTTCAGCGCCGCGGCTCCATGCGACGAGCTTACGTATTAAGGAGCTTACGAAGAAAGTCCGCCAGCGCGCGCATGGGACCGGCTGGGCGTGAAATTGTTGCTTCGAACAGGCGAGCGGGATTTCGGGCGGGTCCGAACGAGGGTCGGACGTCAACCAGGAGTAAGGCTTATGTCGCGCAAATTTACGGTCTTCGCGGCGCTCGCGGCGTTCGCCGGCTCGTTAACCCTTTCAACGGCGGTGGACGCCAGGGGCTTCCGCGGCGGCGGCGGATGGCGCGGCGGCGGGGGCGGATGGCGCGGCGGCGGATGGCGGGGCGGATATGGTCGCGGTTGGGGCCCCTACCATGGCGGCGGCGGTTGCTGGAATTGGTGGTGCGGCCGCTGGGTATGGGTGTGCTGACAAAGAAGCGGCGTAACCTTACGCGGATAGCTCCCGCGCCAAGCCGCGCATAAATTCGATGCAAGCGGCGAGTTCGCCGATCTCGACGAACTCGTCCGGCTGGTGGGCCTCGTCGATGCGGCCGGGACCGCATAACACGGTCGGGACTCCGGCGCGCTGGAACTGCCCGGCTTCGGAGGCGTAGGGAACGGCGATGGTTCGGTTGGCCTTGGCCAGCCGCATCGCCAACCGCTCCGCCGCCGAGCCCGGCTCCGGCGCCAGCCCCGGGACATCGGTCTCGGTGACGGTCTCGACGCCCGTCCCCGGAAAATTCTTGAAGGCGCGCTCCAGCAGCGCCTGCGTGAAAACATCCAGCCGGTCGCGCGCGGCGGAGGAAGCAACCCCCGGCAGGCCGCGAAACTCCCATTGGAACACGCAATCGCGCGCCACAATGTTGCGCGCCGTGCCGCCGGCGATCACGCCGACATGAACGCTGGAGAACGGCGGATCGAATCTTCCGGACGGATCGCCCTCGGCGCGAAAGCCTTGGCCGATTCGGTCAAGTTCGGCGACGAGCAGACAGCCGGCGTGCACCGCGCTGACGCCCTTGTGCAGATTGGCGGAATGAATCTCGAGGCCGCGCACGCGCGTGACATGCGTGGAGACGCTCTTATGCGCATCAGCGACCTGCATCGAGGTCGGCTCGCCGACGATCACCGCCGCGGGCCTCGGCAGATCGACTCCAAATCGGGCGATCGTGTCGAGCGGACCGAGGCAGGTCGTCTCCTCATCGTAGCTAAGCAGAATATGGATCGGCCGCTCCAACGCGGCGGCCTTGAACTCGGGGATCATCGCGAGGCATACGGCGTCGAAGCCCTTCATGTCGACCGCGCCGCGCCCTAGTAGGCGCGAACCCTGGCGGCGAAGGACAAAGGGATTAGCGGTCCAGTCCTGCCCGGCGACCGGAACCACGTCGGTGTGGCCCGATAGCACCACCCCTCCCGCGACATTGGGGCCGATGGTGGCGAATATCGCCGCCTTGTCCCCCTTGGCGTTGGGCACGCGCGAAAATGGGACGCCCTGCTCGCGCAAATAGTCCTCGACTGCGGCGATCAGCGGCAGATTCGTTTTCGAACTCTCGGTGTCGAAAGCGACGAGGCGCGCCGTGAGATCGATCGCCGCTTCGAGTCTGCTCATCTGGGTCAATTCAGCGTCGGGCGGGACAAGGGACTGTCGAGCGAAAAAGCGGGAACCTCGATGTCGAACGTCTCGCCGGCGTCGGTGGCCATGCGATAACTGCCCTGCATCATCCCGGAAGGCGTGGCGAGGGGGCAGCCGGAAACGTAGCGAAATGTTTCGCCCGGCTCCAGCATCGGCTGCTCGCCGACGACGCCATCCCCGCGCACATCCTCGCGCCGTCCGTTGGCGTCGATGATCACCCAGTGGCGCGACAACAATTGCACCCGCACCCTCCCGAGATTGGCGATCTCGATCGTGTAGGACCAAAAATAGCGGTTCTGCGCGGGGTCCGAGCGCTCCAGCAGGAAATCGGGCAGCGCCGTGACCTGAATGTCGTTTGTGATGGCGATGTACATGAAGCGCACTTTAGGAACGCCCAAGCGGAAAGTGAAGTTCAATTTTGAGGCCATGGGTCAATTCACCGCGAGACCGTCCTGCCGGTTTGGCTCCAGCCAGGGGAACCAAGAGCTTTGCCGTGTGTTTGCTACGTCAATGAAGTC
>JBAWEN010000149.1:0-4384 GCA_049591215.1 Methylocystis sp.
CACTCGCTCGAGACGATTTCGCCGACCGCGCGAAGTTGGGAACTGCCGGCGATCGTCTACGGCGTGCCGCCGGGCGACGACAAGGATTTGAAAAACGTCGAACTCAACCGCCGCACGCGCGAGGCCGTTCAAGACGCGCAGACCGATCCGCGCTACGCCGGCAAAACGATCGTGATGAGCTGGGAGCACAAGCATATCGCCGACGCGAAGCTCGAAGCGAAGTTCCCCAGCGAACAGGTCACGCTGCGGCAGTTGCTGCGTCTCGATAAATTCGCCGACGCGCCGAAGGATTGGCCGGACGGCAATTACGATTACTTCTGGATCGTGGATTTTACGCCGGGCAAGCCGGCGCCGACCGGCTTCCACATGGTTCGCGAGAGTTTCGAAGCGCCCTACGACGATCTGCCCGCCAATGATTGGGACGCGCCGGAGCCGCGACACATCGACGGCGGCTGCAAGAAATAAGCGGCTATTCGACGCCGGTGATTTGCAGGCCGATATACCATGAGAAAGCGTTCGTCTCCCGCGCATGCTGAAGGCCCTTGCCGGCCGAGGCGAGCAGGTGAAAGTGTTCGCTGAGATCGTAGATCGCGCCGATGTTGAATCCTGTCGATTGAAAGCCGGCGATCTCGCTCGGCGTTTGGTGGAACAGCTCGACGCCGACCGCCAACTGCTCGGTGAGCTTGCGTTGCAAGACCCAGCCTACGAACCAATAATTCCTGGCGCCGGGACCGGAATTGATCCAATAACCGCCGCCGCCAAAAGTCGACCAGTCGCCAAAGTCCTTTTGGCCCCAGAACGGCAGCAGGGCGCGAGTTCGCCCCGCGCCGAGTCCGCGCGTCGGATCGCCCGTCGGCGCCTCCAGCAGCGGGTAGAAGGCGATGGAAGGCGTGGCGTTTGTCTTGTCCTGTTCGACGAATCGATATTTCAGGCCAAGCTCCGTGTCGCCAGGCCCCCACGCCGGCGAAGCGCCGCTGGCGCGACGAAAGGCGGCGCTCGGCTGAATATGCAGTTGAACGTCCGGCAGAATGCCGTAGTTGCAATCGCATGACGGCGCGACGCCGCTGGTCTCGCCATTCGCGCGGCCGCCCTGGGAGAAGGCGTAGAACTCCCAGCGCTGATAGTCGATGGGCTCGGGGTCGTCGGTGATATAGGGCGGCCCGGCGACGGCCGGCGACGACAAAATTGTCAGAACGGCGATGGCGGCGCGGGTCTTCTTCGCGACTAAGCGCGCGGGTCGCTTCGTCGCCGCGCTCGCGTCGCGCGCGATAATAGCGGGGCGATTCGCGTGGACCTTTACGTCGTTGTCGCGGCGCATGATTTCGACGCCTCAGCATTCACGGTTGATCTCTATTCGAAAAAGCAAAAAGCCGAAAGCATCCCCCAACAGCGCGCGTCCCGTCCGCGCCGCGTCGACACGACGATCAGGCTCGGACTCGAGCAGGATACACGATCCCGGCCTTGCTTGCCGCGATGGTTTGGACCCCGCCGGCGTCGACCGCCTCGCATCAAGAACGATGGTCCGAATGAAAACGCATTCTCCTTGCAAGCCGTTCACTCGTTAAGCAATTCCCCCGAGGGAACCACTTGTTAATTTCGATTGAATGCGCCAGAATACCAACAAGTCGCCTCGTTCGAATGGCTGGCGCGGTTCTCCGACGCGGGTTCGCCGCCAACCGAGCGGAAAAAACCAGTCGCACGCAAGGCTGGGGTGCGATGTTTGTTTGCGCGGTCCGGGGGGATCATTGCAATTCTTGGTTCATCCGGCCGCGTCGATATCGCGGCGCGCGCGTGCGCGTCCCGGTGGGGGTAATCCGAGTCGTTCGCGGTGCTCACGAGCGAGAAGTCGCGTTGACGAGGAAGAGTTTTTGGTTGTCGCATAATCGCGAGAAGCAGGGTGATTCGGTGACCTCTATCGATCAAAACAGGCCGAACATCCTCCTCGGTTCGGAATCCTTCGCGCTCGATCGCGGCGGCGTCAGCCGCGTGGGCAGGCTTCTCACGCGTGTCCTCACCGACGCGGGGAAGGACTATTCGCTCCTGTCGCTCAACGAGTCGAAGATCGAAAGCGACCTAGGCAAGACTCTTCTCGCCTGCGCCGGCAGCCGGTTGCGATTCGCCGCGGCGCTTTGGCAACCGAACGACCGCTACACGCATTTCATGTACACACATCTCGGCATCGCGCGGGCGCATTGCAATCTCGCGCGTCTGCGGCGCCCCTACGCCGTTTGGGTTCATGGAATCGAAGTTTGGGACAATGTGCGTCCCGATTACCTTCGCGCGGCGAACAACGCCGACACGATCTTCACTCAGACCGAGTTCACGCGGTCTCGCGCCGCGTTGACCAACAGGGTCTTCGACCGCGCCGAAGTCTGCTGGTTGGGAACGACGGAGGACGACGCGCCCGAGCCGGTGAAATTCGATGGCGAGCCGATGGTTCTGGTGGTCGGCCGTCTCGAAGTCGGACGTTGCAAGGGGCACGACCAACTCATCGCCTGCTGGGCGAAGGTGGCCTCCGCCGTCAAGGGCGCGCGGCTTGTGATCGCGGGCGCCGGCCCGGATGCGAGCAGGCTGCGGAAATTGGCCGCCGAGTCGCCAGCCAAGGAAAGCATCGAGTTTCGCGGCTTCGTGCCCGAGGAAGATATGGCCGCGCTGTGGCGGCGCGCGCATGTGTTCGCGATGCCCAGTCGCGGCGAGGGTTTTGGCTTGGTCTATATAGAGGCGATGCGTTACGGCGTGCCGGTGATCGCCTCCATCCACGACGCGGGACAGGAGGTTAATGTCGACGGCGAAACGGGCTATAACGTCTCGCTCGACCGGCCCCGCGAACTGGGCGATCGACTCGTCGAACTCCTCTCCTGTCCAAGCCTCATGCGCCAAATGGGCGCGGCGGGTCGGGTGCGTTGGCACGAGCTTTTTCGTTTCTCGGCGTTCAAGCGCCGATTCCTGCCGATCGTCGATGCTTTTCTCGACCGCGGACAATGGACGCGGGCGGCGAGCGCGGAGCAGGCGCCTCCGTTGAGCGCGCGGGAAGCGCGTCCCCGGACGAGAGTGTCGGCGAGTTCGGCGGCGCGCATTGACAGCCTTCGACCAAAAGCTAATAATTATTAGTATATGAGTTGCGTTTTATCGGGGGTGCGCGATGGCCCTGAATGGATATCCACACAATCGGAACGATCTCGCCGGTAAGAGCGGCGCAGGCGGTTGGCGCCGGTCGTTGGCGCTTGCTTTTCTCGCCGTGGTCATCGCGGCGATTTCGCGGCCGGAGCCGGCTCTAGCTCAATGGGACTCGGTGGCCGGCGCCGTGGCGGGCGCGATGGTGCGCGGAATGGCCGGCGGCGGCGGATATTATTCCAATGGCGGCGGCCGCCGATATCACGGCGGGGGACGTTCCCGTTCGCATGTCGCGCATACGCGCGCGAGGCCGACCCATGTCGCGAGCCATCATGAGCGCGCCGCGCCCGTGCATCATGCGAGCAGCGGCGGTCATGCCGCCAGCGCGAGCGAGCCGGCGGGTCCGGGCGGCGGCAGCTTCCATTGACCGGAGTCGGGGAATATCCGATCGGCGTCTGGACGTTCTATTGTTCAGCCCCCGAAGGTGGCTGGGCGTCCGATGACCGGGCGGCGACGCGCTCGTCGATAAGCGCCACGAAACGCTTGCCGGTTTCCACGGCGTCGGTCGCGCGCTCGGCGGAAACCTCGGCGCCAGGGCCAGTTTCGTAATCGGCGATTGCCTTGAGATTGTAAGCGCGCGATAAAAACAGCCGCAACTCCGCGTCGATGCGCGGATCATCTTTCGTGAGACGCAGAAATTCGGTCTGCACGCCGTTATGGGTTTTGAGCACCTTTGCCGCGTTTTCGAATATATACGCTTGCGCGGCATGGAAGGCGGCGAGATATGCGTTTCGTCCGTCGGACTCATTGAGTCCGACGCCGAGCATGATGTCGGCCTGTGTCAGAAGCGTCAGCGCCTTTTCCAAAAATCGCGCCGCTTCAGGGGTCATAGTTCGAGACCTTCCCGCCTAATTTCATGCATGAGCGGGGTCGCGTCGCGATAAGTGGCGGCGGAATATGGCTTGGCGTCGAAGAACGCGCCGGTCTCGTCGAGAAAACGCACCCGCAAATCAGCGAGTCGGTCGAGTTCCCTCCAACGATCCGGCAATGCCGTCAAGAACACAGCGACATCGTAGTCGGAATCGGCCCGCGCCTCGCCCCGCGCGCGCGAACCAAACAGCACAACGCGTTCCAGCTGCCCGCCATAGAGTTCGTCGAGGGCGGCGCGGAAACGAGTCAGGATGGGATCGTGAAGCACCGCGGCCAGTTTTGTTGCGGCCATGACGTCGTCCATTCGTTTCGAGAAAGCTATCATAACCGCATTTCATCG
>JBAWEN010000150.1:0-2217 GCA_049591215.1 Methylocystis sp.
AGGCCACGACTTCGCCGGTTTGCGTCGCGTTCGGCCGGTTGGACACAGACGGTATCGCCATCGAACCGTTCACGCCAGACAAGGCCGGAGGGGCAAGGCGCCGCCTGAGCCGCTTGACCAGAGCAACATAAAACCTTTGACCCGGTGACGCAGTCCGCGCCGCCGTCGGCGGCGTATTGCGACTGGCCGCGTTCGATTCCACGCTCGCCCGCTAGACACTTGCCAGCACAAAACGGGGCCGTCCCTCGCCAGACGCATTTTTCCTGCGCGACGACTCCCGTCGCACAAATGGCGTTCGCCAACAGACATGCGGCGATCAACAAACCTATCCTCGTCAGCTTGCTTTTCATGATTCTCTCGATGCGCATCGCAGTGCGGTGGTTGGCATGACGCTGCCCGATCAAGCGGCAAGGCAGAGGCGCTAAGGTCGCGACCTTAGCTTTAACCAAGACGGAAACGCGAGCGGAGCCGAAAAGTTCCGTAAAAGTTTGCGACACATTGTTTTTTTGCGCTCGGATTTGCGCTCGGAGGAGCGATCCGCCCGCATAGCTTGGCCTCATTGGGCTTTGTGGCGACGGGCCACGACTTGGTTGCACCGCGCCGGGCTTGGCGCTCGGCTGATGAGCAAAAATCAACAATTTCGTTCCAAATACAAGGCATTGAAAAATCGAAGTGTTTTCTGTGCGACACTCCGGGGCGAAAGTGATCGCTGATTTTGCGGCTTGGACGGGGCCGATGCGAACGGCTGCTTCGGGTCAGACCCTGTCTCTCGGCGACCGCTTCCGGCATTCCATGTCGCGCGCGCCAAGCGCAAGATTTCCGCCCCCGGCCGCGGGCGCAACCTTTCCGCGCATCGCGTTTTCGGTTAAGCTGGCGGCTCTCCAGCGAATCCTGGCCGCGGTCGGCGGGTCGGCGGTCGCCCATCCGGGGCATCATGGGCAAAACCACGTTAAAATCCATAGGCGGAACCCGCGAATGCGCGGCGGCGGCTCTCGCGGCCCTGGCCCTCGCCCTCGCCGGTTGTAGCGCCGCGCCGCGTGAAACCTTCGACCTTTCCGGGGCTTCCCAAGTCGCGGGGGCGCGGCTTTCGGAGCGCGGCGGAACCGTCGAGGTCGCGGAGCCCGTCGCTTTGCAACCCACCGCCTCGGACCGCCTCGTTATTCGCGGCGCGGCGGGCGATCTCGCGGTTCTGTCCGATGCGCAATGGGCGGACCGATTGCCGCGGCTCGTGGAGGCGCGGCTGATCACGCGGCTTCGCGCCGGCGGGGTCGACGCGACTTTTCCCGGCGCCGTGGCTTCCTATCGGCTCACCAGCGATCTACGGCGCTTCGAGATCGACTCGGCCAGAGAAATCGCGGTCGTCGAAATCGCCGTGCGTCTTTCGAGCGCGAGCAATGGCGCGACACGTGGCGAGGCGGTGTTTGTCGGCGAGGCGCCCGCGCCCCATACGCTCGGCCCCGACGCTGTCCGCGCTTTCGACGCGGCGCTGGACCAGGCTTCCACCCGGCTCGTCGCCTGGACGCGCGCCAGGATTTGAAGGGTGAGAAACCTTACACAGCCGCCGCCAAAAGGGCTAGCGCGGGCGCCGGCCGGGTGGTAACTGGTCGACGCAACAAATTAAGAAGCGCGCAATTGTCGGCTCCAGCGCGGGCGATCCTCCATGGACGCCGCCGAGCGCGACGGCGCGGCCCGGTCACTCAAGGAAGAGACGAGGATCATGGTCAAGACCAGCCTGGACGATCAAACCACCCGCTATGGCGCGGAGCCGGGCGGCGGGGCGCCGACGAAGGCCAAGATCACCTTCGTCGATTCGCACGGCCAGGCGCGCACGGTGGAGGGCGAGACCGGCTCGACCGTCATGGAAACCGCCCGCCGCAACGACATTCCGGAGATCGCGGCGGAATGCGGCGGCGCCTGCGCCTGCGCGACCTGCCACGTCTACGTCGACGCCGCCTGGGTCGAGAAGGCCGGCGCGCGCTCGCAGATGGAGGAGGACATGCTGGACTTCGCCTTCGACGTCCAACCCAACTCGCGCCTGTGCTGCCAAATCACCGTCGGCCCCGGACTCGATGGCCTCGTCGTGCGCACGCCCGCGCAGCAGGGTTAGGCGGGATTTTGCGCGCCCTTTCGCGCAAGGGCGCGCGCCGGCGCGCATAAACACGCATGAATGCGCAATCGCCGAAATCGGGTTGCGGTACCGCGCGAATGCTATAGAGC
>JBAWEN010000151.1:0-4261 GCA_049591215.1 Methylocystis sp.
CCCCATTGAGCGTCCCGCCGTCGCGATCATGGACCGGGCGCCGGTGACCGAACCGCTCCAGACCGGCATAAAAGTCATCGATGCGTTGATCCCTATCGGACGCGGCCAGCGCGAGCTGATTCTGGGCGACCGCCAGACCGGCAAAACCGCCATAGCGCTTGGCGCCATCCTCAACCAGCGCGGCCAGAATGTCATTTGCGTCTATTGCGCCATCGGCCAGCGCGCATCCGCCGTCGCGAAGGCCGTGGCCGTTTTGCGCGAAAACGGCGCGATGGACCACACCGTCGTTGTCGTGACGGAGGGCGACGATCCGCCCGGTCTCGCCTATATCGCTCCTTACGCCGCGACCAGCATCGCCGAGCGCTTCATGGAAGCGGGCCGCGACGTGCTGATCGTCTACGACGATCTCACGCAGCACGCTCAGGCTTATCGCGAACTTTCCTTGCTGCTGCGCCGCCCGCCGGGCCGCGAGGCGTTTCCCGGCGATATCTTCTACCTCCACTCGCGCCTGCTCGAACGCGCGACTAGGCTGCGCGCGGAACTCGGCGGCGGTTCGCTGACCGCTCTGCCGATCGTCGAGACCGAAGCGCAGAATATCTCCGCCTATATTCCGACCAACCTCATTTCCATCACGGACGGCCAAATCTACCTCTCGCCGTCGCTGTTCGAATTGGGCGTGCTGCCGGCGGTCGATGTCGGCAAATCCGTCTCGCGCGTTGGCGGCAAGGCGCAACGGGCGGCCTATCGCGCGGTGGCGGGCGACCTAAAGCTCGCTTACGCGCAGTTCGAGGAGCTTGAAACCTTCGCCCGTTTCGGCGCCCGCCTGGACGATGACACGCGCAAGATCATCGAACACGGGCGACGCATTCGCGCCTGTCTGAACCAGGCGGAATTCGCCCCGGTTTCCGTGCCCGGACAAATCGCCGTTCTAATGGCGCTGACCACGGGCCTTTTCGATTCCACGCCGATCGAGCGGATGGCCGACGCCGAACGCGCCGTCACCGCGGCCGCGGAAAAGATACCGGCGGAAATCCGCTCGCGTTTCGACACGGCCGATAAATTGACCGAGCAGGATCGGGCCACGATCCTGCAAATCGCCGGCGAGACCTTAACGCCGCTTCAGTCCATTCCCGAGGCCAAAGCCGACGCGCGAATTGTCTCCAAAACCGAAACCAAAGCCGGGCCAGGCCCCGTAAACGAGCGCGGGCCGGAAGGCCCGGCGGAGATCAAGCCAAAACCGCGTGGCGCCGAAGCGGCGAGCCAGACGGCGAAGCGCGAGGCCGACTGGCGGACGTCCGGCCTTTGGCGAACGGCGGCGGCGGTTCTCGTCATTCTGGCTGGCCTGGGCGGCTGGTTCGCCCTGTCGCGCGTTGAACGGGATCGCGAACCCGCCGCTCGCACGCTGAGCGTGACTGGCGTCTTGGCCGCCGCGGCGACGACGCCGGTCCGTGCTGGGGTTTCGGGCGTCGTCTCGGAGGTCCATTGCGCCATCGACACGCAAGTCAAATCGGGCCAAATTTGCGCGAAAATCGACCCGCGCCCCTATCAGACCGTGTTGGATCGGGATGAGGCCGAACTGAAAGCGGCCGAAGCGCAGTTGCAAAGGGATGACGCCGATTTGGCTCGCGCCAAGGCGAGCTTGGAGCGGCATGCGGCCATTGCGAAGAGTCGATCCAGTGAGGCGGACACGTCCCGCCGGATATATGAGCAAGCGCAAGCGCGAAGGAAGCGCGACGCGGAGACATCCGTTCAGCGCCAGGCGGCGCTGAACACGGCGCGGATCAACCTCGCCGAAACGAATATTGTTTCGCCGATCGACGGCGTGGTGGTCGCGCGGAATATTGAAGCGGGCCGGGCGGTCGCGGCGGACGCGGCGCCGCTCTTCCTCGTCGCCGCCGATCTTACGGTCTTGCGCATCAGCGCCGCTGTCGGCGACAAAGACATTGGCGACATCAAGCCCGGCGACAAAGTTTCCTTCGAGGTCGAGGCCTTCCCGAACCGCGCCTTCGCCGGCGAGGTGACGCGAATAGACCATTCGCCAAAGGCGAGCCAAAACGCGGCGAGCAATTCCGTCGTCATCAGCGCGCCCAATGCCGATCTGTCGCTCAAACCGGGCATGAGCGCGACGATCCGGATCGCAATCAGTCGCGCGCTCAACGGAGCAACGCCGTGAGCGAAACCGCGGCCAGCCTGCAACGCAAGATCAGAAGCGCCGGCGATCTTCAATCGGTCGTGCGCACGATGAAAGCCCTGGCCGCCTCGAACATCGGTCAATACGAAAAAGCGGTGCGCGCGTTAAGCGACTATCATCGCGCCGTGGAGATGGGGCTGAGCATTTGTTTCCGGAGCGCGACCAACGCGCTCATGACGGAACGAGGCGGACCAACCGGCGGCGTGATTGGCGCCGTCGTGTTCGGTTCGGATCAAGGACTGGTGGGGCGGTTCAACGACGTCATCACCGATTACGCGGCGAACGCGCTCGCGCTTTTGCCGGGCAAGCCCCAGGTCTGGGCGGTCGGCGAGCGCGCCCACGCGCGTCTGGAGGATGCTGGCCTGAAGCCGGTGGGTCTTTACGCCGTGCCGAATTCCATCAAGGCCATCACCCCGCTCATCGGGCGGATTCTGATGGAAAGCGAGGCGCGCGACAGCCATGGCGCGGTCACGGAACTTTACATTTTCCATAACCGCCCAACGTCCGGCGCAGGTTATGAACCCGTGGGCGAACGATTGCTGCCGCTGGACGAAAACTGGCGGCGCGAACTCGCCGGACTTGCGTGGCCTACCGGAAACCTGCCCGAAGTCATGGGCGTCGGCGCCACGACCTTGCGAGGGCTTATCCGCGAATATCTTTTCGTTTCGCTGTTCCAGGCCTGCGCCGAATCCCTTGCCAGCGAAAATGCAAGCCGATTGGCGGCGATGCAGCGCGCGGATAAAAACATCGACGAATTGCTGGAGACGTTCAAAGGCGCGTTCCATCGTTTGCGCCAGAGCGGGATCGACGAAGAGCTTTTCGACGTTATCTCCGGCTTCGAGGCTTTGACCGCTTCGAAGCGATGATGAGCGTCGCCGCGCGTGGTCGTCAGGGATCGGAGACGACGGCGCCAGTGGCGGGGGCGAGAAACAAATCGCGCGCCCCGTCGTTCTCGCGCTTGTCGAAATCGAACATATTGGTCAGCGACCCCGCGATCGTGTCGAACGAGCCCCCGGGTTGGATGCGCTGGCCGGCGAGCCAATTGTCCTCGATGAACCGGAGCGCCGAAGTTTGGTCGGTGAGCGTGTGGTCGACAAAATTGACTTTGGCGAAGCGGGAAATCACGAGCAGCGGCACGCGCGTTCCGTATCCGCAGCGGCCTTGCGCCGGTTGGCCGAAGGCGCCGTCGAGCGGCGCCGTCGGGGAGGGGCGTCCCTGTTGCAAGCCACGCTGGCAAACGCCGGGGCCGTTCAAGGCGTCGTCGGCGGCGAACGACGGATTGACGATGGGCGGCATTTGGTGGTCGTACCAGCCGTCGGAATCGTCATAGGCGATGATCACCGCCGTATTCGCCCATTCGGCGCGCTTTTGCAGCGCGTTGACGACGCTCACGATGAAATTCTGCTCGTCGATGGGGTTGGAATAGCCGGGATGTCCATCCTGATAGGCCGGCGCCTTGAGGAAGCTCACGGCCGGAAGGCTCCCCGCGTCAAGCGCGTCGAAAAAGTCGTGAATGTCGTAGGCATGGTTCGCCGGATCGATCTCCCCGGTGAGCGGGTCGCGCGTATGGCCTATGGCCGCGATCGACTTCGGCCGCGCATGGGCGGCGTTTCGCGTCGCGGCGTAATACTGGAACCATGCATGGTGTGGGATGTAATCGGGCGTGGCGGCCTGAGACGAGCCCGGCGCCCGCGTCGCGCTCGACCGCGCGCAACCGCTCGTGCCATTGGGATTGGTGATCGTCAGATCGAATCCGCCCATGAACGAGCCCCAGGAAATATCTCTGGCGTTGAGCAGATCGCCGATGTTCGGGCCGTGCATCGTCACCTGGTCGGCGGTGGATTTGGAGCATGCGTCGAGCAAGGGATCGGCATCGCCGATAACGGTGTAATTGCCATTGCCGTCGTTCACTTCATTGCTTGGACGCAGAAGTTTGCCCGATCCGTCGACGACGTTTAGCGCGGCGTCGATTCCATTGGTCTGTCCCGAGATCAGATTGAGCGCGCCCGGCGTGGAGGGGCCGAAGGTCGTCGTCCAGCTATTGTCGTTCAACGCGAAATGTTGCGCGTA
>JBAWEN010000152.1:0-2550 GCA_049591215.1 Methylocystis sp.
GGCCAAGCCGGCGCGCGAGCCCGAGGCGCCAATCCCAGCCGCGGCCAAGCCGGCGCCCGCGCCCGACCCCCAAGTTCCGCCGGGAACCACCATGGTGACCATGACCATGCGCGAAGCCTTGCGCGACGCGATGGCCGAGGAAATGCGCCACGACGGCGATGTGTTCATTCTGGGCGAGGAGGTCGGCGAATATCAGGGCGCCTATAAGGTCACGCAGGGCCTGTTGCAGGAGTTCGGCCCGCGCCGCGTCGTCGATGCGCCGATCACCGAATATGGCTTCACAGGACTCGGCGTCGGCGCCGCCTTCGCCGGTCTGCGCCCCATCGTCGAATTCATGACCTTCAATTTCTCGATGCAGGCCATCGACCACATCGTCAACTCCGCCGCCAAGACGCTCTATATGTCCGGCGGGCAAGTGAATTGCCCGATCGTGTTTCGCGGCCCCAATGGCGCGGCGGCGCGCGTCGCGGCCCAGCACAGCCAGGATTACACCGCCTGGTATTCGCAGGTGCCGGGGTTGAAAGTGGTCGCGCCTTCCACCCCCGCCGACGCCAAGGGTCTGCTCAAAAGCGCCATACGCGACAATAATCCGGTGATATTCCTGGAGAACGAGATTTTATACGGCAAGACCGGCGAGGTGCCGTCGCTGGACGAATTCCTTATTCCCATCGGCAAGGCGCGCATCGCTCGGGCGGGCCGCGACGTGACGCTGGTGTCTTTTTCCATCGGCATGACCTATGCGCTCGCCGCGGCCGAGCAGTTGGCGAAGGAAGGCATCGACGCCGAGGTCATCGATCTGCGCACGCTGCGGCCGATGGACGTTCCGGCGATTGTCGAATCGGTCAAGAAGACGCACCGCTGCGTCGCCATCGAAGAGGGCTGGCCGCAATGCGGCGTCACGGCCGACATCGCCGCGCGCGTGCAGGAGGAGGCGTTCGACTGGCTCGACGCGCCGGTGCTGCGCGTGACCGGCAAGGACGTGCCGATGCCCTACGCCGCCAATCTGGAAAAGCTGGCGCTGCCAAGCGTCGCCGAGGTGGTCGCGGCGGCGAAGGCGGTTCTTTATCGTTAGAAAGGAAGCCCACGCCATGAAGCCGCGGCGCCGAAACGCTCTCGTGCTCGCCGCCGCGCTCCTCGCGGCGCTGCTGACCGCGTTTTACGCCCTCTCGCGCGACAAGGACCTGGCGGGCGATCTTCTAAAGGCGCTGTTCGGGCTGTCCGGCGGAACGACGGCGGGTGGGTGACTAAATTTTTCGAGGGAAGACGACAATGACCACCGCCGCGTCAGCGCATGATTCTTCAGTCCTCATTTTCGCCTCGCCGCTCGCGCGCCGGCTCGCCAAAGAGTCCGGCCTCGACATTGGCGCGTTGAAAGGTTCGGGCCCGCATGGGCGCGTCGTCGAACGCGATGTTCAGGCGGCGGTGGCGGGCGGCGCGCGGTCCTCGCCGGCCCAGGCCATGCCCGCGCCGTCGGCCGACGCAACCAAGAAATTCTACGTGCTCGATTCATACGAGGAGATTCCTCATGATTCGATGCGCAAGGCCATCGCGCGCCGGCTCACCGAAGCCACGCAGAGCATCCCGCATTTTTATCTGACCTGCGATTGCGAGATCGACGCGTTGCTGCGCCTGCGCGAGGAGGCGAACACGGCCGCGCCCGGCGCCGACGAGGGCAAGCCGGCCTATAAAATCTCGGTTAATGATTTTGTCGTCAAGGCGCTGGCGCTGGCGCTGCGAAAGGTTCCCGACGCCAATGTGACCTATACGCCGGACGCGATGCTGCGGCACAAGGCGAGCGACGTCGCCGTCGCCGTGTCGATCCCCGGCGGGCTGATCTCGCCGATCGTGCGCAACGCGGAGGCCAAGAGTCTGAGCGAAATATCGAATGAGATAAGGGAACTTTCGCAACGCGCCAAGGAGCGGCGACTAAAGCCCGCCGAATATGAGGGCGGCGTCAGCGCAGTGTCGAATCTCGGCATGTTCGGCGTCAAAAACTTCACGGCGGTGATCAATCCGCCGCAATCGACCATTCTGGCGGTGGGCGCCGGCGAGCCGCGCATTGTCGCGCGCAACGGCGCGGCCGTGGTCGCCACGATCATGACCGTGACGCTGTCCTGCGATCATCGCGCGGTCGACGGCGCGCTCGGCGCGACGCTGCTGGCGGCGGTGAAACGCTTGCTCGAACATCCAGCCGCGATGCTGGTGTAAGCAAAAAAGCCCGGCCGCGAAGGCCGGGCTTTTTTTAGTACCGGCTTGCCGCCGATCAATACTTGGCGACAACCGGAGCCGAGGCGCCCCAGTTGAAGTGATAGTTCACGCCGGCGCGCACGACGTTAATCTCGGGATGATGGTTGTTGCCCAACTCCCAACCGGTGAAGGCGCCGTTGATGCCGCTGCTGGCGAGATCGACGTAGAGATATTCGAGCTTCGCCGACCAATGCGGGGCGAACAGCCACTCGGCGCCGCCGCCGGCCGTCCAGCCGGTGCTGGTGTTGCTCCGCTGGAAAGCGGTCACATCGCCGTAAGCGAAGCCGGCGGTGCCATAGAGCA
>JBAWEN010000153.1:0-8073 GCA_049591215.1 Methylocystis sp.
TTATTATGGCGTAGCTGGTGGGAGAGCAAGCACGTTTGGCGTCGCGGCAAATCAGTTCCTTAATGACTGGCCGCGTCTTGAAAACTAGAGAGCAAGAGCGGGCGGCGGGACGAAAGAGCGCCGCGGCCGCGCCGCGCGCGGACATTCGAAATCGGGCGCCGCGCGGCCGAGCCGGCTTGCGCGGCGAGGCGGCGGCATGCGACAAACTCCCGGCGACGGAGCGGGTTTGGCCCAGAACACGCGTTCACCTTGCGGTTTCCCGCGAATGATTGAAAGCGGGCAAGCGGGCGCGGCCGACGCCGGCCCAGTCTCGCGCCGCCGCGGGCCGTCTTCGCGAACAGCCGGGGCGGCCAATTCCCTCGCGACAAACGTCTCGAGTTTTGCGATAAGCGCGCCATGTCAGCCAAGCACCCCATCATATCGATCACGGGCTCGTCGGGAGCCGGCACGAGTTCGGTCAAGGCGACCTTCGAGCAGATCTTCCGGCGCGAGCGCATCGAGGTCGCCTATGTCGAGGGCGACTCCTTTCATCGCTATGACCGCGACGAAATGAAAGATGCGATGCTCGACGCGCAAGCGCACGGAAATTTCAACTTCAGCCATTTCGGGCCGGAGGCGAATCTTCTCGCCGAACTCGAAACCATGTTTCGCGAATATGGCGAGTCCGGGACGGGCCGCTATCGCCACTATGTCCATGACGAGAACGAAGCGGCCGTATACAACGCCCCGCCCGGCGCCTTCACGCCCTGGGATGAGCTGCCGCCCAACACCGATCTTTTGTTCTATGAGGGCCTGCACGGCGCCGTCGTCACCGACGACGTGAACGTCGCGCGCTACGCCGACCTCAAGATCGGCGTCGTTCCCGTCATCAATCTGGAGTGGACGCAAAAACTGCTGCGCGACCGCCATTCGCGCGGCTACACCACCGGGGCGGTCACCGAGACCATTCTGCGCCGGATGCACGACTATGTGTATTATATCTGTCCCCAGTTCTCGGAGACGGACATAAACTTCCAGCGCGCGCCGACGGTGGACACCTCCAATCCCTTCGTCGCCCGGTCGATTCCGACGCCGGACGAATCGATCGTGGTGATCCGTTTCCGCGACCCCAAGGGCGTGGACTTTCCCTACCTCGTGACGATGATCGCCGGCAGTTGGATGTCGCGCGCCAACTCCATCGTCATCCCCGGCAATAAACTCGACCTCGCCATGCAGCTCATACTGACGCCGAGGATTCTCGATCTCGTGAGGCGCCGCAAGAGCGTCGGCTAAAGGAACCCTCGATGACCTATCACTCAGTGGAGTACAGCAAGCAAGACGCCAACGCCATTCGCGCGCTGGCGATGGACGCGGTTGAAAAGGCGAAGTCCGGCCATCCCGGCATGCCGATGGGCATGGCCGATGTGGCGAGCGTGCTGTTCCGAGGCTTTCTCAAATTCGACGCCGCCGATCCCCATTGGCCGGACCGCGACCGCTTCGTGCTTTCCGCCGGACACGGCTCGATGCTGCTCTACGCGCTCGGCTATCTCGTCGGCTATCCCGGCATCGACATCGACGATCTAAAGCAATTCCGCCAGCTCGGCTCGAAAACCGCGGGCCATCCCGAATATGGCCACGCGCCGGGCGTCGAGACGACCACCGGGCCGCTCGGCCAGGGCCTCGCCACCGCCGTCGGCATGGCGATAGCGGAGCGCCTCCAGGCGGCGCGTTTTGGCGAGGCAATCGTCGATCATTTCACTTATGTGCTCGCCGGCGACGGTTGCCTGATGGAGGGCGTCAGCCACGAGGCGATCGACCTCGCCGGCCATTTGCAGCTCGGCCGGATGATCGTGCTGTGGGACGATAATTCGATCTCCATCGACGGGCCGACGAGTCTCGCGACCTCCACCGACCAGCCGGCGCGGTTCAGAGCCAGCGGCTGGCATGTGCAACAAATCGACGGTCACGACTTCAAGCAGATCGTCGAGGCGCTGACGCGGGCGAAGAACGATCCGCGCCCGTCGATGATCGCCTGCCGCACGATGATCGGCTATGGCGCTCCCGGCAAGGAGGGCAAGGAAAGCGCGCATGGCGCGCCGCTGGGGCCGGAGCAGATCGCCGCCGCGCGCGAGAAGCTTGATTGGCGTTCTCCGCCGTTCGAAGTCCCCGAGCCGATTCTGGCCGGCTGGCGCAAGGCCGGCGCGCGCGGCGCGTCCTTGCGCGAGGCCTGGGCGCGGCGGCTCGCGGATTCCGCGCAAGGCGCCGAGTTCGAGCGGTTCCTGCAAGGCGACGTCGCCGGCGAGATCGCCGCGCCGCTCAAAGCCTTTCGGGAACAGCTCGCGCTGGAGAAGCCCAAGGTCGCGACGCGCAAATCCTCCGAAATGACGCTCGGCGTCATCAACGGCGCGACGCGCGCGACCATTGGCGGCTCGGCCGATCTGACCCACTCCAACTACACCATCACCAAAGGGCTCGGCTCGGTGCGACGCCGGGATTTCTCGGGCCGCTACATCCATTACGGCGTGCGCGAATTCGGCATGGCGGCGGCGATGAACGGCATCGCGCTGCATGGCGGGTTCGCGCCCTATGGCGGCACGTTTCTGGTGTTTTCCGATTACGCCCGCGGCGCGATAAGGCTCGCCGCCTTGATGGGCGTGCGCGCGGTTTATGTGCTCACCCATGACTCGATCGGCCTTGGCGAGGACGGGCCGACGCATCAGCCGGTCGAGCATCTCGCCAGCCTGCGCGCCATGCCCAACCTCAACGTCTTCCGCCCAGCCGACGCGATCGAGACCGCCGAATGCTGGGAGCTGGCGCTCGCCGCGAGAAAAACGCCGTCCGTGCTGAGCCTCTCGCGCCAGAACCTGCCGACGCTGGAGCGCCCCATCGCCGAGAACCTTTGCGCGCGAGGAGCCTATGTGTTGCAGGAGCCCGAGGGCGGGCGCGACGTGACCTTGCTCGCCACCGGCTCGGAAGTGGCGATCGCGCTCGAAGCGGCGAAGCTGCTGCAAGTATTGGGCAAGCGCGCGGCGGTGGTCTCGATGCCGAGCTTCGAGCTGTTCGCGGCGCAGCCGGCCGATTATCGCGCCTTGGTGCTGGGAACGGCGCCCCGTGTCGGCGTCGAGGCCGCCATACGCTTTGGCTGGGACCGCTGGCTTGGCGAGAAGAGCGCCTTCGTCGGCATGACCGGATTTGGCGCGAGCGCGCCCGCCGAGGCTTTATATGAGCATTTCGGCATAACGCCTCAGACCGTGGCGCAAGCGGCGCTGGACGTGATATCTTAGGGATAGCCAAGGGGGAAGGAACCGGCATTGAGCGAGGAACCCGAAAACTTCACGCTCGCGCTGCTGCGCAAGATAGATACGAAGGTGGACGGTCTGCGTGGCGAGATCGCTGGCATGCGCGAGGTGATGGCGACGAAGGACGACATCGCCGACGTCCGCTCGGAGATCGGATCGCTCCGCGCGGATGTCGCGTCAGACCTGATGACGCTGGGGAGGCGCCTCGGCGACCAGATCGTCGGCCTTCGCCGCGCGGTGATGGAATATCATTCGTCGGCGATCGGACATGGCGTGCTGCTGACCGAATTCGAGGAGCGGCTACGCCGATTGGAGCAGCATGTGGGCCTGCCGCCCGAGGGCGAGGCGCATTGAACGCGGCGAGCCCGCGATTTGCTCGACGCACCACGGGCTAAGGTTCCATGGTGCCGAGTTACGCAACTGCCGCCTTAGCGTCAGAGAACTAACATCTTCGCATGTGGCGATTCGTGGTGAAGCGTGGAAAGCAAGGACCTGTGCGAACATCGTTCATGAGGTCCCAATAGATTGACCTAACAAGCGAGTTGGTGATCTCCGCAGGGACGTCATATTTGTACATCTGTATTCCTTGTATGATTTCTGTTGGCGTGTAGGCGTGATCAAACTCCTTTAAGAGATACTCATAAATACCCCATCGAATTTCGTTGAGATGCCATGCAACTAGAGTTGACGATGCTATAAAAATATTATCTTGGAACCATTCTTGAAACTCGGGGATTACAAGATAGCTTTGCCCTTCATCAATGTGGATGCCGTTGCAAGCGAGGATTGCGCGAATGTCGCGTACGATGCTGCCAAGCCTTGTAAATCCGTGTTTTGAAATGGTCCCGCAAATCTTGAGGTAATCCATCCGCCGCACACGTAACGTGCTTTCGCTCTCTATGGATGGAAACCAAACGTTTTCCACGACGGCAATTCCATCCAGCCATTCTGCGAAAGCTTTCGTCGATGAAGCGAGCAAGGTGTAGTCACCGTCAAGCTGGGGCTTTTCCACAACGCTTTGAAGATGGCCGAGATAGGTGTCGCCCATGCTACCTTTTCGGGGCGGTTTCGTCAGGCCGAAAGTCCCATCGCGGGGCAGTGATAGAAAGTCGGCAAGAATGATGAGAAACAGCTTGGCGGCCTCCCGCGTCTTAAACATTAATTCAATGTTGTCGGTCCCGTGGTTGCTCTGGAAATGGCCGTAATGGACCATCGAACCAATCAGGTCCCAAACCGCGGCCAGAGTGACAATTTCGCGATCTAGCGCCGAGCATGATTCGTCAACCATAGTCTTATAATATCGCGTGTGTTCAAGACTGCCAATAAAGGTTGCGGTTAGAACTCGTAAAGGGTTGGACTAGACGTCGCGAACCAACTGCGGCAGCGTGCGCCTTTGGCGTGCCCCAATAAATGCTGGGCGCATCGGGCAATGATGGCTCTCCGCCTTTTGCGATCTCATGCATGAATCACGAAACGTGACGCAAGGATACTCTATTAATTTAACACGGTCTTTTGTGTAAAAGTCCGGCCCAAAAAAAGCCACGTCTTCCAAGGCGAAGGCATGGAAGGATGTTGCTCCAGAGCTTTTGGCCTGGTTTCGAGCTGGTCCCCCAACCCGCCTTTCGACGCGCTGGCCCTTCCTTTTCATAGGGTGTAAAGAGCCGCTCAGGCCCTGAGCCTCAGCCGGCCCCACCACCATTGTGAGACGAAATCCATGGCCCTCGTCACCTTGAGACAATTGCTGGACCACGCCGCCGAACACGATTATGGCGTTCCCGCTTTCAACATCAATAATATGGAGCAGGGTCTCGCGGTTCTGGAGGCGGCCTCGTCCGTCGACGCGCCGGTGATCATCCAGGCGAGCCGCGGCGCGCGCTCCTACGCCAATGACGTGATGCTCGCCAAGATGATCGAGGCGCTGGTCATCATGTATCCCGACATCCCCATCGTCATGCATCAGGACCACGGCAATAGCGAAGCGACCTGCGCCAGCGCGATCCGCTTCGGCTTCTCCTCGGTGATGATGGACGGCTCGCTGACGGCCGACGGCAAGACGCCGGCCGATTACGCCTATAATGTCGCGGTGACGAAGAGCGTCGTCGAACTGGCGCATTGGGTCGGCGCCTCGGTCGAGGGAGAACTCGGCGTGCTCGGCTCGCTGGAGACCGGCGAGGGCGAGAAGGAAGACGGCCACGGCGCCGAGGGCAAGCTCAGCCACGATCAACTGCTGACCGACCCGGCGCAGGCCGCCGATTTCGTCGCGCGCACGAAGGTCGACGCGCTGGCCATCGCCATGGGCACGTCGCACGGCGCATATAAGTTCACGCGCAAGCCGGACGGCGCGATTTTGGCGATGAATGTCGTCGAGGAGATTCACCGCCGCCTGCCCAATACGCATCTCGTGATGCACGGCTCGTCATCCGTGCCGCAGGAGTTGCAGGACGCCTTTAACGCGGCGGGCGGACAAATGCCGCAGACCTGGGGCGTGCCGGTCGCGGAGATTCAGCGCGGCATTAAATTCGGCGTGCGCAAGATCAACATCGACACGGACTGCCGCATCGCCATGACCGCCGCGATCCGCGACACGCTCGGCAAGAATCGCGGCGAATTCGATCCGCGCAAATATCTAAAGCCTGCGCAGGAAGCGATGCGCAAGGTCTGCGTGCAACGCTACCAGGAGTTCAACACGGCGGGACAGGCGTCGAAGATCAAGGCCATACCGCTCAGCGAGATGGCCAAACGATACGCGGCCGGCAAACTCGATCCGCGGTTTGCCGAGGCGTGAGGCGAGGTTTGAGCGACATGATGCGCTCCTCGCCGGAGAGCGAGGAGCGCGGGAAAGCCTTAGCTTATTTGCACTTGTTCATGTCGGCGCGGTCCGCCGCGCAGAAGTTCGCGCCCTTCGGGTCGGCCTTGCCGTCGGCGGCGAAGCCGCCGGCCAAGGCTGCGCCTTTGAAAGTCGCGGTCACGACCTTGAGCTTAGTGATTTCGACACGCTTGTTGTCGCAGTGTTCCGCCGCCGCCTTGGCGCAGGCGGCTTCCGAAGCGGCAGCGGCCTCGGTCTCGTCGCACTCGGTCGCGCCGTTGCACTTCTTGTAGGATTCCGTCTCCTGACCCGCGCAAGCCGCGCGCTTGATATGGACGACGCAGTCGGCGGCCCAAGTGCTCGTCGCGATGGGCATGGAGAGAAGGGCGATGAAAAGAATCGACTTTTTCACGGATGTTTCCTCAGTTCCCTAGTGAGAGGCGGCGCCTCCGCCCGGTCTGTCGCACTTCTGTTCGCATTTAGCATGACGCCCACCGCGCCGCGCTTTGGATTGCCGACGCCGTCGCCGAAGAATATGGTCGGCGCGCGCGCCAACGGAAAAAGCCCATGTCCTCCGACCTCATCATTGCCCCCTCGATCCTCTCGGCGGACTTCGCCCGGCTCGGCGAGGAAGTGCGCGATGTCGTCGCGGCCGGCGCCGATTGGATTCATCTCGATGTGATGGACGGCCATTTCGTGCCCAACATCACCTTCGGTCCGGCTGTCGTGAAGGCGCTGCGACCGTACACCGACCGCACCTTCGACGCGCATCTGATGATCGAGCCGGCCGCCCCCTATATCGAGGCCTTCGCCGAGGCCGGCGCCGATCTCATCACCGTGCACGCGGAAGCGGGGCCGCATCTTCATCGCACGCTGCAAAACATCCGCGCGCTCGGCAAAAAGGCGGGGGTCTCGCTCAATCCGGGCACGAGCGAATCCGTCCTGAACTATGTGCTTGATGACATCGATCTCGTGCTGGTGATGAGCGTCAATCCCGGCTTTGGCGGACAGAGCTTCATTCCTTCGCAGCTGGCGAAAATTAGCCGCATCCGCGAGATGATCGACCGGCGCCCGATAAGGCTGCAGGTCGACGGCGGCGTCTCCTCGTCGACGATCGCCGCGATCGTCGAGGCCGGCGCGGACACGCTGGTCGCTGGCACGGCGGTCTTCAAGGGCGGCGCGGCGGAATACGCCCGAAACATCGCGGCGTTGCGGGCGGAAGCGGCGACGGCCGGCGCGATCTCGGTATAGAAGCCTCGCAAGCGCATTGGCCCAAACGCGAAAAAACCCACGCAATGAAGCGTGGGTTGATCTGGTTTTAGTTCGGGGGATTTTTCGTTGTGAGTGTCAGTAAAGAGGCATTGTTGTGCATTGCAGGCCTGGCGACGACCTACTCTCCCAGGTCTTGAGACATAGTACCATTGGCGCTGAAGCGTTTGACGGCCGAGTTCGGGATGGGATCGGGTCTGATCGCTTCGCCGAAGGCCACCAGGCCGGCAAAGCACAACAATGAAGCAAATGGTGTTTCGGTCGATTACGCATCCTTTTTGGCGTATATCCCGATCCAAAAAGTCTGACGACTTTTGGGGATATGCGTTTGGAGATGGGCATTGAATAATGAGAGCGATCAAGCCAATCGAGCGATTAGTACTGGTAAGCTCCACGCGTCGCCGCGCTTCCACACCCAGCCTATCAACGTGGTCGTCTTCCACGGCTCTCGAGGGAGAACTCGTTTCGAGGTGGGTTTCCCGCTTAGATGCATTCAGCGGTTATCCCGTCCATACATAGCTACCCTGCACTGCGACTGGCGTCACAACAGGTCCACCAGAGGTATGTTCATCCCGGTCCTCTCGTACTAGGGACAAATCCTCTCAATTCTCCGACACCCACGGCAGATAGGGACCGAACTGTCTCACGACGTTCTGAACCCAGCTCACGTACCACTTTAATCGGCGAACAGCCGAACCCTTGGGACCTTCTCCAGCCCCA
>JBAWEN010000154.1:0-7590 GCA_049591215.1 Methylocystis sp.
GGAATTGTCGGTTCGGACGGGGGACGCGGCGTCCGGTTTAAGAAACCCGCCGCCGCCCGCAAACTCGCCGAACTGGATGAAGCAGCGGATAATGCCCCGTTAAGCCGGGAGGAAGGGTAGCCGACAATGCCCCTGACGGTCGCCCTGCTGAGTATCGCCGTGCTGCTCGGCGCGGCGGGCCTCGCCGTCGCCCTTGCGCGAAGCGTCCAAGCGACCCGGATTATTTATGGTCTTTGCTTTGGTATCAGTCTCATCCTTTTCGTCGCCGCGGTGGTTCCTCGCGGCGCCGCGGCGTTGACGGTCGCCTTGCCGCTCGGCCTGCCTTGGATCGGCGCGCATTTTCGAATGGATGTGCTGAGCGCCTTCTTCCTCGCGATCGTCAATCTTGGGGGCGCGGCCGCCAGCCTTTACGCGATCGGCTATGGCGCGCACGAGAAGCATCCCTCTCGCATTCTGCCGTTTTTCCCGGCCTTTTTGGCCGGCATGAACCTGGTGCTGCTGGCCGACGACGCATTCAGCTTTCTCGTGGCCTGGGAGTTCATGTCGCTTTCGTCATGGGCGCTCGTCATGGCGCACCATCACGACGCCGAGAACCGACGCGCGGGTTTCATTTATCTGCTCATGGCGAGTTTCGGAACGCTTGCGCTGTTGATGGCGTTCGGGCTGCTCGCCGGGTCCGTCGGGGGGTATTCCTTCGCGGACATCCGCGACGCGGCGCACGGCCCGTCATGGAAGTCCGGCCTCGTTTTGGCTCTGGTTCTTTTGGGCGCCGGATCGAAGGCGGGGCTTGTTCCCATGCACATCTGGCTGCCGCTCGCCCATCCCGCCGCGCCGAGCCATGTGTCGGCTCTGATGAGCGGCGTCATGACCAAAGTCGCCATCTACGCGTTCATTCGCATCGTTTTCGATTTGCTCGGGCCGCCGGAGTTCTGGTGGAGCATGCCGCCGCTGACGCTTGGAGCGATCACGGCCATGCTCGGAATTCTCTCCGCGACGATCCAAAGCGATTTGAAAAAGCTGCTCGCCTACAGCACGATCGAAAACATCGGGATCATCTTCGTCGCGCTCGGCTTGGCGCTGGCGTTCAAGGCGAATGGCATGGCCTTGCCGGCGGCGCTGGCTTTTACCGCCGCGCTTTTCCATGTGTTCAATCATTCTCTGTTCAAGAGCCTATTGTTCCTTGGTGCGGGAGCCGTGCAGGGCGCCACCGGCGAGCGCGACATCGAACGCCTCGGCGGGCTCATTCATTCCATGCCCCGCACGGGCTTCGTGTTTCTCGGAGCTTGCCTCGCGATTTCCGCGCTGCCGCCACTCAATGGCTTCGTATCGGAGTGGCTCGTTTTCCAGGCTGTTCTGCTCAGCCCATCGCTGCCGCAATGGAGTCTAAAACTCTTGGTTGCCGCCGTTGGCGTCGCCCTGGCGCTGAGCGCGGCGCTGTGCGCGGGATGCTTTGTTCGCGCATACGGCGTCGCCTTTCTGGGGCGCGCACGATCAATCGCGGCCAAGGATGCGCGAGAGACCGATCGATGGTCGCTCTCGGCGATGTCCGGTCTATTGGCCCTTTGTCTGCTGGCGGGTCTTTTTCCGAGCTATATGATCGATACGATCTCGCCGGTCGCGAGGCTATTCGTCGGCGGCCATGTGCCAACCCAAGGCGACATTCCCTGGATGTCGATCGTGCCGATCGCCGAGAGCCGCAGTTCCTACAATGGCCTGCTGGTGTTTATCTTCATCGTCTTCTCGGCCTCGGCCGCCGCGTTGATTGTTCGCCAATTCGGCTCGAAAGCTCTACGGCGCGGCCCCGCATGGGATTGCGGCTATCCCGACCCGAGCCCCGCGACCCAATACACCGGCAGCAGTTTCGCTCAGCCGATCCGCCGGACCCTGGGGAACGTCGCATTTGTCGCGCGCGACCATCTGGATATGCCGCCGCCCGGCGATACGCGTCCCGCGCGGTTCGGCATTGAAGTCCACGACCGCGTCTGGGATGGCATTTACACGCCGATCCTGCGAGGCGTCGATTTTTGCGCGGATCAATTGAATCGTATGAACTATCTGACGATTCAGGAGTATCTCGGTCTGGTGTTCATCGCGCTGGTCGGTCTGCTTTTGGTGATCGCGATATGGCCTTAATCTCCGATCTCGCCGCTCAGGCCGCGCAAATGATTTTGGTGCTTTCGCTGGCGCCGCTCCTGCTGGGCTTCACACGCAAGGCGAAGGCCCGGCTGTTGCGTCGGCGCGGACCCTCGATCTTCCAGCCCTACCGCGATCTGCTCAAATTGATGCGTAAGGAGGTCGTCCTCGCGGACAACGCCTCCTGGTTGTTTCGCTCGGCGCCCTATTTGATCTTCGCCGCGACATGGGTCGCCGCGGCGCTCGTCCCGACATTCGCCACGGGGCTGATGTTCAATTGGTCTGCTGACCTTATCGTCATCACCGCTCTTTTGGGAAGCGCCAGGTTCTTTCTCGCGCTCGCCGGCATGGATGTCGGCACAAGTTTCGGCGGCATAGGCTCCAGCCGCGAGATGATGTTCGCTTCTCTCGCCGAGCCCGCGATGATCATGATCGTTTTCGTCGTCGCTCTCATCGCGGGCTCGACTCAGCTGTCCGAAATCGCCTCGCATCCGCTCTCGCATGTCGAATTGCGCGTGTCGTACGGCCTGGCGCTGATCGGCCTGGTCATTGTCGCGATCGCGGAGAATGGCAGGATCCCCGTCGACAATCCGGCGACGCATCTCGAACTTACCATGGTGCACGAGGCGATGGTGCTCGAATATTCCGGACGCCATCTCGCGGTGATCGAATTGGCTTCGGCCTTGAAGCTGCTCTTGTACGTTTCCCTGATCGCTTGCATCTTCGCGCCGTGGGGCCTCGCCCCGCACGGCGCTGATTTCCGCGCCATGGCGTTTGGCGCGGTCGCGTTTGCCGCCAAATTGGCGGTCGGAGGCTTCCTGCTGGCGCTGTTCGAAGTTTCGACCGCGAAAATGCGCGTGTTTCGCGTGCCCGACTTCCTCGGCGCGGCGCTGATGCTGGGGCTTCTCGGCACGCTCCTGCTTTTCGTGTCACGGAGCTTGTGATGGGAACACTGGCGTTCGACGTCGCGCATCTGTTCGCCGGCGGCCTCGTTCTGATCAGCTTCATGCTGCTCTATCAAGATCGCATGACCGGGCTGATCAACATCTTCACCCTGCACGCCGTCGTTTTGTCGCTCTCGGTCGCTTGGCAGGCCTATGTTCAGCACTCTCCCCACCTTTTTCTGACGGCGGCGATCGCGATCATTTTCAAGGCGACGATCATTCCGCTCAGTCTGCAGCGGATCATGGTGCGGCTGAGAATCCATCGCGATATCGAAGTCGTCGGCGGCGTCGGCGTCACCATGCTTCTAGGCATCTGTCTCGTCGCCTTGTCTCTCATCGTGATGCTGCCAGCCACGGCCGCGGCCGACCCGCTGGCGCGCGAAGATGTCGCCTTCGCGCTGTCGGTCGTGCTTCTCGGACTGCTCATGATGGTGACGCGCCGCAACGCGATCAGCCAGGTGATTGGTTTCATGTCGCTCGAGAACGGGCTCTTTCTTGCCGCGACAGGGGCCAAGGGCATGCCGCTCGTGGTCGAGATCAGCGTCGCCTTCTCCGTTTTGATCGCCTTCATCGTGATCGGAATATTTTTGTTTCGGATTCGCGAGCGTTTCGACACCGTCGATGTCCAGGAGCTCGACCGTGTTCGCGGAGGCGGTCGATGAATGGCTTCGCCGTGCAGCCCGTCGACGCGCTGTTGATTATCCCGGCGCTGTCGGCGCTCGTTCTCGCGTTTCTGTCAGGCTATCGCCTGACGTCGCGCGTCAACCTTGTTTCGTCAGGCGCGGTCTTTCTTTTCGCGGTGGCGCTGCTGTTCAGTCGACCGGCGGCGAACAACTATCTCTTTGTCGATGATCTAAACGTTGTTTTCGTCGTGCTCTCGACCTTCATAGGGTTCACGACGAGCGCCTACAGCGCGAGCTATATCGGTCACGAAATCGAGGCGGGAAAATTGAAGCCGACGCATGTGCGGTTCTATCACGCCATGTATCAGTCGATGATGTTCGCCATGAATCTGGCGCTGCTCGCCAACAATATTGGCCTGATGTGGGTGGCGATCGAGTTCGCCACCCTGACAACGGTGTTGATGGTCGGCATCTATCGAACGCCCGAAGCGCTGGAGGCGGCTTGGAAGTATTTCATCCTCGGCAGCGTCGGCATCGCGCTTGCTCTGTTCGGCACGATCCTCGTCTATATGTCAGCCGAGCCGGTCCTCGGAGAAGGCTATGACGCGATGGTCTGGACCTCCTTGATGCGGCACGCGGCGGCGTTCAGTCCAAGACTGCTCAATGTCGCTTTCGTCTTTCTGATGTTGGGCTATGGGACGAAAGTCGGCCTCGTGCCCATGCACGCATGGCTTCCGGACGCGCATGCGGAAGGACCGACGCCAATCTCGGCGGTTCTGTCGGGTCTTCTTCTCAACGTCGCGCTCTATGCGGTTTTGCGCTTCAAAATGCTGCTCGCGGCCAACGCCGCGGCGATAGCGCCAGGCCCGCTCATGATCGCGCTCGGCCTTGCTTCGCTGATATTCGCCGGCTTCATGCTCTACCGCCGCGACGACATCAAGCGACTGTTCGCCTATTCGTCCATCGAGCATATGGGCATCATCACCTTCGCTTTCGGCATGGGCGGGCCACTCGCCAATTTCGCCGGACTTCTTCATATGACGATGCATAGTCTGACCAAGTCGGCGATCTTTTTCGCGGTCGGCCATATCGCGCAGGTCAAGGGCACGCAGAAGATCGCCAATATCCGAGGATTGACCGAGAGCCATCCGGTGCTCGGCTGGGGGCTTGTCGCCGGCGTCATGGCCATCGCCGGTCTTCCGCCGTTCGGCGTCTTCATGAGCGAGTTTCTGGTCGTGAGTTCGACATTCGCGCGCCAGCCGCTGCTCGCCATCCCGCTCGCTTTCGGTTTGCTCGTCGCGTTTGGCGCATTATTGCTGCGCGTTATTGGATTGGCCTTCGGGGAGCCGTCGGACTCGGTTGGCGAGGTTGAAGCCTCGATCGCCCCGCTCTTCCTGCATCTTGCGCTGGTGTTGCTGATGGGAATCTGGCTGGAGCCTCACATCGCGGTTTGGTTTCAAAATGTCGCGGGACTGCTTGGATAGGTCTTCGTCGAATAAGTCTTGGAAGGAGCAAGGGGCACGACATGATATCGCTTCGGGAGACGATGCGAGGCGGGCGCGAAATCGAGCAATCCCGCCCTTGGCCGCGTCATGTCATCGATCACGCCAGCTGGCTGCGCGCGATCCGGGAAATCAGCAAGGGCCAGGGCGACATGCTGGGCCTATGGAGCGATGGCGCCGATGTTCACATGCTACTATTGGATCATGAATCCTCGGACATGGGTATTATCAGCCTCGAATGTCCCAACGGACGTTTTCCCTCCGTCGCCCACATGCATCCGCCGGCCTTGCGGCTCGAACGCGCGATTCGCGACATTTACGGACTCGAAGCGGACGGATCGTCCGATGTCAGGCCTTGGCTCGATCACGGCCGTTGGGGCGTGCGACATCCCGGCGCGAAGCCGGAGCCGTCCGAAGCGTCGGGAAACGCGTACTCCTTCCTCGCCGCGGAAGGCGCGCCGCTCCATCAAATCCCGGTGGGCCCCGTGCACGCCGGCATTATCGAGCCCGGCCATTTCCGTTTTTCAGCGAATGGGGAAGTCGTCGTCCGCCTCGAGGAACGACTCGGTTACGTCCATAAGGGCATAGAGCAATTGATGGTCGATGCGCCGATAGATCGCGCCGCGCGTCTCGCTGGCCGCGTTTCCGGCGATAGCACCGTCGCCTACGCCCTCGCTTTCGCCAACGCGGTTGAAGCCGCGCTCGAAATCAAGGTTCCGCGCCGCGCCGTTTACCTGCGGGCGTTGATGGCCGAGCTTGAACGCCTCGCCAATCATATCGGCGACATCGGAGCGATCTGCAACGACGCCTCCTTTTCACTGATGCATACGCACGCCAGCATTCTCCGCGAACGGGTTCTTCGCGCCTCGCGCCTGTGCTTCGGCCACAGGCTCATGATGGACCGTATCGTCCCCGGCGGGGTCATCGACGATTTGACCATGGAAGGCGTCGTGGCCCTGCATGCCTTGCTGAGCGGCGCGAAGAAAATCATTCCTCGCTTCATCGACCTTTACGGCGACACCACGTCGATACAGGATCGCACCGTCGGCGCGGGCTATCTCGGTCCAGAACTGGTCAAACAGTATGCTTGTGGCGGCGTCATTGGACGCGCCTCCGGCCGCGGTTTCGATGCGCGGCGCACGCCGGGCTATGCGCCCTACCCCGAACTCTCCTTCAAAGTCGGATCGGCCCATGCGGGTGATGTCGATGCACGGGTCTGGGTGCGTTTCGACGAGATCAAGGCGTCGTTCGGGCTGATCGAGCAGATTCTCGACAAAATGCCGGAAGGGCCGATTCGGATCGAGAGTTTGCCCGAGGCGAGCGAGACTCGCGAAGGCGCCGCGCTTATCGAGGGTTTTCGCGGCGACATTTTCGTCTGGGTGAGACTGGGCGCCTCGGGGGCCGTACAGCACTGTCATCCGCGCGATCCGTCCTGGTTTCAATGGCCGCTGCTCGAAGCGGTGATCGAGGGGAATATCGTCGCGGATTTTCCGCTCTGCAATAAATCGTTCAACTGTTCCTATTCGGGGCACGACCTATAGGGGAAAGGCGCTTATGCGCAAGTTTCTGTTCCAGGGGTTGCTTCGTTCGCCGCTGACCGAGCCCGCTCCGGTGTTGGACGAAGCCGCGGTCGCGGAACTCGCGGGCGCGCTTGAAAAGGCGAGCCGTCGCAGACTCGGCCGAAGCCTCTCGATCCGCGAAATCGACGCCGGCTCGTGCAATGGCTGCGAACTCGAAATTCACGCGCTCGGAAACGCGTTCTATGATCTCGAAAGATTCGGTTTGCGTTTCGTGGCGTCGCCGCGTCACGCCGACGTTCTCCTGGTGACGGGTCCCGTAACAAAGAACATGCGCGAGGCGCTGGAGCGGACTTACGCGGCGACGCCCGATCCGAAATGGGTTGTCGCCGTCGGCGATTGCGCCTTTAATGGCGGGGTGTTCGCTGGCGGCTATGCCTGTGTCGGCGCGGTCTCCGAGGTGATCCCAGTCGACCTGCACATTCGCGGCTGTCCGCCCGAGCCAATCGCCCTCTTGAAAGGGCTCATCGCGCTCCTCCAGAATTGAACGCGGCATACGACCGAGCGATTGGCGCCGTGAGCCCTCAAGCGTATAGTGCGTTTAGTTCACCAAACCATGGTTCGAGCGTTTCAGCCGAGCCGCCGGAGTTTCCGGCGGTGCTTTATTTGGTGATGTCGTATGAAGCGGCGGCTTCGGGCGAGGGCGCGGGGTGAGCGGCGTGGCGCGCGGCGGCATATCCTTCCCAAAGATTACCGATTTTATATAGGTATATATTTCTGCTATACCAAGTCGCGCGGAAATATTGGAAGATTTTTCTACCTTAAAATGCTTGCGCCTTCGGTTGGACGGTTGTAACCATCCGTCTTGCCG